>JAYEOL010000009.1:0-18900 GCA_034722995.1 Candidatus Cloacimonadota bacterium
AAGCATAAAATAATTATTCTCAGTGGAAAGGGTGGAGTTGGTAAAAGCACAGTGGCTGTAAATTTAGCTTATAGCTTAGCAGAAAAAGGGAAAAAAGTAGGCATTCTTGATGTAGATATTCACGGACCTTCTACCGCGAAGCTGCTGGGTATAGAGGGAAAGGTTTTAACTTCCAAGAAAAAAGGTGATAGACCTGAACCAATTCGTGTGGACGAAAATTTGTATGCACTGACAATTGCCTCACTTTTGGGCAGTCCTGATAATCCGGTAATCTGGCGTGGCCCTCTTAAGATGAAATTGATAAGACAATTCTTGCAGGATATAGAATGGCCCCCTTTAGATTACCTTATTGTTGATAGCCCGCCTGGAACAGGCGATGAGCCACTTTCTGCTGTTCAGATTATAGGAAAAATGGATGGAGCTATTATAGTTTCCACACCTCAAGACCTTTCCCTTCTTGATGCTCGTAAAACAATAAATTTTTCCCGTAAAGTGAATGTCCCAGTTATTGGCATTATTCAAAATATGACTGCTTTTAAATGTCCTTATTGCGGCAAATTAATTGATATTTTTGAAGGTACAGGAACAGAAAAAGCAGCAAAAGATTTTGGTGTAGAAATTCTGGGTAAAATCCCAATTGATAAAAAAATTGTTGAAACTGGTGACAGGGGTAAAGCATATATAAAAGATTATAAAGACTCAGAATCTGCAAAAGCAATGGCAAGCATAGTTGATAGAATAATAGAAAAGATTTAAAACTATCCCGACAGGTCGGGATCCCGATTCATCGGGAAAAGATTAAAAAGATTGGAGATGATATGCTCAAATTTGCAATACCAACGATAGATAAAAAACTATGTGCTCACTTTGGACGGTGTAACGAATTTGCAATTATTGATGTTCACCCCGTTAGAAATAGCGCCACTAAGCAAAATGCTCCCGACAAATATCGGGAGACTTCTAACGGGGTAAATAACAAAATAACAAATACTCAATTCGTTAAACCGCCTTATCATGAACCTGGAGTTTTTCCCGAATGGCTTCACGAACAAGGTGTAACACATATTATTTCAGCAGGAATGGGAAGAAAAGCCCAAGCATTGTTTGAAGAAAATAATATTGAAGTTTGTATTGGTGCAGAAGCAAAAACACCCGAGGAATTAGTTACAGATTTTGTAAATAATAATTTAATCGTTGGTGAAAATTTATGTGAACATTAAATTCTGTTCCCACAATTATAGAGATTATATAAAAACAAGATTTACACACCCCATTATGATAAATCTTCCTTTAGTAGATTTATCGTAACACCCCTCTCCCGCCAAAGGGCGGACAGGCAAGAGGGGATTTCTATCAAAATTGGTGTTCAGTTTTGGGCTGAAAACTGTGGGTATTTCTCAAGATACTATTTTTTCACATCTTCATAGATTTCTTTAAAAGAATACATTTAAAGCAATTTTCAAACTATACATATAATTTATCCTGATGAGTTAATTTGATATTTATTTGCATAACCTTTCCTGTATAAAAAAGCCCAGCACTAATTTGTGCTGGGTTTGGGTGACCCAGACGTATCGTCGGGCAAACCTTTTATGCTATGTTATATGAAATTGCAGCCATCTTAACTTACTCCTTTTTATGCACAGGATGTTTTGCGTTCTCTTTATTTGATTGTTTATTTTCAGTCTTTTTCTCAAGCTGATAATTATAGAATCGTTCCGTAGGATACGCAAAATCAATATCGGCATATTTGGCAAATTCTTGCAAAATGTCTTCCCATATTGCATGTTCACTACTACGACGCTTACGAGGCTCACAAAGATAACGGATAGTTAACAGGACACCACTGTTCTTTACACTTGTATAAACAATAGGAGCAAGATGAGAGTGAAATATCATATATCTTTTGCTTGCTTCTTTTATTCTTTTCTCGGCTGATTTACTCAGATGTTCTGTATGTGTGCGTGCTATTTGGAGTAATATATTCCTGGCTTTTTTCCAGTTACTCTCAAAGGTTACAAGAACAGGAATCTCATTCCAGATATATTGAAACCCCTTACTATAATTTGCAAGTATGTCAGTGAATACTTTCCCATTCGGAATGTGGATAACCCTTCCAGTGCTTTGATCTGCATCTACCCAATTACCGATTTCCATAAGAGTAAACTGAAACACACGCATATCGATAATATCGCCGGCATAATTTCCAATCTGGATGCGGTCTCCAATAGTAAATGGCCTCCGTGCAATAATAAAAAGCCATCCAGCAATGTTTTCCACCAAGTCTTTTAGGGCAATGGCCAAACCTGCGGATAATAAACCCAAGAAAGTACCCAGTTGCCTAAAAGCTTGAATCCATACATTAACTATGAGAAGTAGACCCAGGAGAGATACTACATAAGTTAAGGTCTTTTTCCAAAGGTAACGAATTCGCACATCTTCACTTCGTCGCCAAACTATTTTTAGGATTAAAAAACGAATAAGCCATAAAATTAGAATAATAAGTACTGAGATTAACAGCTTTGTTTGTGCCTCAGGATATAATCCTGTTATTTTTTGTATCAATTCATATAAGTTTTGCATTTTTCTTAACACTCCCATTATCTATAGTTTAGAGACTACAATTTCATATAACGTCCCACGGATACCCGAAGTTGGCGAAGGCAATTTTGGGAAATCTTTCCTGCCTGTCCCTGCCCGATGGCAAGCGGAGGTAGACAGAGATTTCCCTTTTATCTGCTATTAAGTGAAGTTTTTGCAATAGAACTGAAGTTGTAATTTAAAAACATTATGTAAAATCTCTTAGATACGGTTTAAAGAAATGATGAACTAATGATAGTACTATGGCACTTGTTATTACAGCGATTGTTGCATTTAAAGAGAAACCTGTGATTACAATGCCCAAAGCCGTGCCTGATGCAGGTGGATGCTCTGTATCTATAACTACCATTACAAAAATAGAAAGTCCAACAGCAAGTGAATATACAAGAATAGAATACAAGAACGAAGGGTGTGGAATTAAAGCGCATAAAGATCCACATAGGAGGCCAACACCGAATGACCTCCTATGGCATTCCTTGGTTTAGCAGTAATATTTTGGGGCATTGCAAATACAATAAAAGCGGTAGCACCTATCGATGCTATTATAATTGGTCTTTTTTCTATGTTTAAGAATAAAAGTGCTGTAAATATTGTGGAAGCAGCAAAAAGGCTCTGAAATACATAATTCTTCCAGAATCGTCTAAATTCCTTAACTATTTTGCTGATCGATTTTTCCATAAGTCAACCATCCTTGTTTTTTACAAAAAAAACGGACAATGATTTCACTTAACGTGTGTATCCACGACATTAATGTCGTGAACCCATCTGAATTTGGTATGATATGCGACATATGGCGTGGATTTCGCTTTTAGATTTCCAAAATGTTCAGGGCTACACCCAAATCTGGTAGTGTCCCCGAACTTTTTTAATCTTGGTATTCTTCAAACTCCCACAATCTATATCTAATTAAATTGTTATTGTCATCAAACCAATACCATTTACTGAAGTTTCCATAATCATTATATTCAAAATTTCCCCAATAATTCAACAGAGAATCCTCTATACTATATTCTTTCAATTTTATCCATACTCCATTACTGTCATATTCCCAAATTAAATATCCGGTTTGTGCATCACTATTGTTATAAATATTGCAACGAGTTGGAAGATTATCTGCATTATATTGATAGTTTGTTCTATACCAATTCAATGTATTTATTGTATCAGCAGGCACAAAATTTGACCTTCTTTCAAGTAAATTATTCACATCATATTCATACAATTCCAACCCGATTATCTCATCATCGGAATTAAAAAGTTCATTACGAATTACCTTATTTTTATCATTATAAACAAAGCTATCTCTATAAACTTGCAATTCGTCTATCATATTGTAATCCAACATTTTTATTACACGGTATAGAACATTAACTACATAAATATTAACATGCTGGGTATCCTGTCCTCCTCTTCCATCTTCAACTGTGCAGATTATTGAGTATGTTCCTGTTGTATCAGGTGGAGTCCATTGAACCGTTGCGCCTGAACCTGTAATAGTGCCTGAAACAGCTTCCCATTTATATGTTAGACTATCACCATCAGGGTCATTTGCAAAACAGGTAATTGTTGTAGTTTGTCCTGTTCTGATTGTATCTGGAACTGCAACTATATTAGTTATTTCAGGTGATTCATTTTGGGGTTCGGTTGAAGATTTACTGCAACCAATAATTGCAAGTAAACAGGCAACTAATAGTAAAGCCACTAATTTTGCTTTCATAAGACACCTCTTTTTGTATTTAATCAATTGATATGATTTGCTTCAAATAAAATTTAAACAATAATGAACAATTCAAAGATGTAAATTACAATAGAAATCAATATACTGGCAAGAGCTGCAGAAAAACAGCCCTTTATCTTTATTTCTTTGAAAAAAACAGATGATAACATCAACATAAGTCCATTAATAAATATCAAAAAAACCCCAAAGGTAATAATGGCGATTGGGAATGTAAGAACAATAAAAATTGGTCTTATCACAGTATTTACAATTCCAACTACAATAGAAAAAAGCAATGCTGTTTTGAAATCTTTTATTGATACTAACTTTGTAAACTTGCTGACTAAATATACAGATAGACTATAAATTAGAAGGTGTATTATATAATTTATCAAATCAACTCCTTATACAAAAATAGAATCTTCTCAATTTTCATTATGTTTATCATAAAAATGTTGAAATCTGCTCTCCTCTCTTGCTTTATCAATTTTTTCAGAATGTGGTCTATAGTATTACAAATAGAATTTTTGTTTTTTCCGCCAGAGTCGGATATGCCTTTGGCATGATGAGCAAGAAATTTAACCGTCCCGATATCTCGGGACAAAGTAGACGCAATGGACACCCTATTAAATAGTAAACATTTAACAGGACAGGCAAAGATAATAAAATAACTTGGCGGACTTTGTCCCGCAATGGCGGGATTCTCTGGGGTTAGTTTCAGTTTACTCCGCTATCAATTCTATTCTCATAGGGAGACAATTTTTCCGATTGATGTATTCTTTCTAATATTTGCTGAATCTCAGATATTTCTTCTTCATGCGATTTCTTTTTAATCTCTTCTATTGATTGTAACTCTGTATCCGATTCAGGTATTCCGCCAGCAATTATTGCAATATCCATTTTATTATTCATCTCTTTATCATAAATAAGTCCGAAAATAATATTTTTGTTTTCATCTGTTTCTTTATTAATAATTGATGCTATTTTATCAAGTTCAGATGTTTTTAGATCATAGCCAGCAGTTACATTATAAAGTATTGCTTTTGATTTAGCCAGGCATATATTGCTAATTAAGGGATTTGATATTGCTTCTAAAGTGGCTTTTTCAGCTCTATCATCACCTTCTGCTCTGCCAAGACCAATAAGCGCATAACCCATATATGACAGGACTGTTTTTACATCTGCATAATCAACATTTACATACCCTCTTTTATTAACGATATCGGAAATAGATTTTGCAGCATTATAAAGAACTGCATCTGCCTTCTTAAACGCTTCATAAAGTTCTATTTCTCCGAACTTTTCTTTTAATCTTTCGTTAGGAATAACAATTAATGAATTCACATTATTCTTTAGGTCATTTATGCCCTTATCGGCATTTTCGCGTCGGATTCTTCCTTCACAAACAAAGGGATATGTTACAATACCAATAGTTAAAATATTACTTTCTTTAGCAATTCTTGCAATAATCGGAGCCGCTCCTGTGCCAGTTCCGCCTCCCATTCCAGCAGCTATGAAAACAACTTTTGCATTTAAAATAGCCTTTTTCAGCTCTTCTTCATTTTCTTCAGCAGCCAAAGTTCCTAACTCAGGATTTCCACCTGCACCAAATCCCTTTAGTAACTTCTTCCCAATTTGAACCTTAGTTTCTGCTAATGAATTATTGAGTACCTGCAAATCAGTATTAATTGCAATGAACTCAACATCCTTCAGTTTATTCCCTATCATTGTG
This sequence comes from Candidatus Cloacimonadota bacterium, assembly GCA_034722995.1. Classification (NCBI taxonomy): domain Bacteria; kingdom Pseudomonadati; phylum Candidatus Cloacimonadota; species Candidatus Cloacimonadota bacterium. The sequence goes on from JAYEOL010000009.1 coordinate 6,051, forward strand.
TTTATTGCATTATTTCCTGCTCCACCAATACCAATAATTTTAATTTTGGAATCCCCGATTAAATCGGGGCCGTCTAATGAATCACTGAATTTTAACATTGTTGCCTCAATTGATATAAAAGAGAAAAATCATTTTATAGAATAATCTAACTTTCATTTAGAGATTTAAGTAAAATTTTGATCAGCAAACCAATCTCTAATTCTTGAAATCATTTTCTCAATAAGTGACTTTTTAGAGTTTTTATTAAATGGGTCCTTCTCAAAATTTTTCTTTCCCCAACATAATAGCCCAACTCCAGTTGCATATTTTGGGTCTGACAGACTTTCTGTATCCCCATAGATTCCTGTGAAAGAGGGATACCCTGTTTTGGTCGGTAAATCAAATACTTCTTCAAATAATTGGTTTGTGCTTCTCAAATTTGCCGTGCCCCCAGTAATAGAAATTCCTGCTGTTATCATTTTTAAATATCTACTTTTATTAATCTCATTATAAGTAAGGTCCGCAATCTTTTGAATGCGAGGATTAATAATCTCAGCAACAAATTTCTGAGAACGTTTAGTTGCAGGACGTCCACCAATGCCAGGAATTTCAATTTTTATATTTCCATCTGCGTGGTCAGGACGGGCATATCCATATTCAATCTTAATTTTTTCAGCTTCAACCTTTGGTGTCCGCAACCCAATTGCAAGGTCATTTGTAATATCCTCGCCACCAAGAGGAATAATACAACTAAATCTAATACCTCTCTTGTAATATATAGATATATCAGTTGTTCCACCTCCGATATCCACAAGTATTGAACCTAATTCTCTTTCATCCCGATTTAATACTGCCATTGATGAAGCGATGGGTTGTAAGACAACATCTTTAACATTTAGACCTATTCTTTGGATGCATCTATAAATATTGTTTAAAGAATTTATATCAGCAGTAACAATATGTACATCAGCTTCAAACCGTCTTCCAGACATTCCGATTGGGTCAAGAATACCAGGTATGCCATCAACGATAAAGAATTGAGGTTCTGCGTGTATAATTCTTCTATCACTTGATATCGGTTTATTCTTTTTTGCATCTTCAACAACTCTTTTAATCTCATTTTCTGTAACTTCATAATCGTTAAGCTCATTAGAATATCTGCTCTTGCTTTCTATATTTGTAATACCGTGACTTACATAACTTCTTATGAGTTCGCCAGCTACGCCAATAAAAACATTTTGTGCATCTCTACCTGACATTTTTTCTGCTTCTTTTATAGCCTTATCCATTGAATCAGATGCAGCACGAATATTCTTTATCATCCCTTGTGAGAGTCCTTCAGACTTATTTTCGCCAATCCCACAAATCTTAAGCTTATTGTTCTTATCAAGAATTGATATAAGACAACAAATCTTGGTTGTTCCAATGTCAAGTGCAGTTATTATCTTTTCTTTCGCCATTTTACCTTAATATAATTATCTCGTTCTTCGGGTCAGAAAATCTTAAATCAATTTCAGAAAAATTCGCAATCCCAAAATTTTGATAAGCAAATATTAACTTATCAATTCTTTCTTGAAATTTTTCAGAGCCTAACAAAAATTTTACATTCCTTGCTTTTTCAATCAGTATAACTTCTCCATCCTCCATATCAAATTCTGAAATTCTGTCAACAAAATCTGGATTTTTCTGCTTTATATAATTATATATACTTAATATAACTTTTATGTTTTTAGCAGAAATAGTTCTCCCAAATGTCAAATTATTTGTATTTATTCCTTTGAAAACAGGCAAATCCTTCTGGTCGCTATTCTTTGCAGAATCTAAAATAACTCCCTCATTATCAATTAGATACATTCTGTCATCGGAAAAACTTAAGCATGCTATTGGAATTCTTTCTTGAATTAATATTTTTAGAGTATTTGGAATCTGTCTGATAACCTTAAAAGATTTTATTCTTGTATATTCTGACAAAATTTCCTTTATTATGTTATCATTTACTGCAAACAGATTTTTCTCTTCAAAACTTGCTAATCTGAGATATAATAAATTTTCATTAATGTAGTGTGTCCCTTTGATTTCTATTTCTTTAATATTTAATAAATTCCAATGTGATAATCCATAAAGTGAGAGATATGCAAAAGTGAATGCTAAAAACAAAAATAATATTAGCAAGTAAAAAAAGGAGAGAATTCTACTCTTTTTTACCTTGTTACTCCTTCTTTTATATACTTTTCTATTAATCTGCATCAGAAAAATCTCCCCAAAATTTAACTTCTGGCTCAAGCTTGATATTAAACTTTTTGAATACTTTCACCCTCATTATTTTTATAAGCTTATAAATATCATTTGAAGTCGCTTTACCAATATTGATAATAAAATTCGCATGCTTTTCAGAGATTTGTGCATCTCCAATTCTATACCCTTTTAATCCACACTTCTCAAGCAACTCACCCGCATAATAGTCATCACCGTTTTTGAAAACTGAACCAAAAGTATGACAATCCAAAAGAAATTTTGAGCTTCTAGTAAACAAATATTTCTTACATAGATCTTCAACCTTCTTTTGAGATTCCCTTTTTATTTTGAGAACTGCCTCAATAATTATATAATTGCTTCTCTTAAAATCAATTTTGCGATAATTAAAGTGTATATTCTCTGATGATATTTTTTCTAACTCTCCGTTCTCATTAATAATAGCAATTTCTTTAAGCATTTCAGCTATTGAATGGTCAAATGCTCCTGCATTCATTTCAACTATTCCGCCTATTGTTCCCGGTATGCCATTTAAAAATTCAAGTCCACTTAATCCATATTTTTGACACATTTCCAAAAGATGAGACACTTCAATATTTGCAGAAATAAATAGATAATTGTTTTTACAATATAGTTTCTGCGGAATTTTCTTTAGAGAAATTACTACACCATCAAAGCCATTTTCTGAAACCAGTAGATTTGAACCGTTTCCAATCACATTATATTTTATCTCATTTTTACAGATGAATTCAAAAACATTTCTCAAAATATCTAAACCTGGTAATTCAATGAAACATCCCGCATTTCCACCTGTGCATATAGTTGTATAATTTTTTATTAGATAATTAAAAAAAGTATATTTATTAAGATTTTCTCTTAGGATATAATTTTTGAATAAATTTATATTTTGCATAATAAAGTAAGCTAATCTTTTTTGTTTTTAGTTTTCACATCTTTTTCTAACATAGAGAGAAACTTCTCGCTAACTTTATAAATATCACCAGCTCCCATTGTGATTACAATATCTCCGCTTTTTGTTATCTCCAATAATTTATTTGGGACATCTTCTTTATTTTCTATGTATATAACATTTCTGTTTCCTTGTTTGATTGCCGAATCCACAATAAGTTTTCCATTTATTCCCGGGATAGCCATTTCTCTTGCTGGATACACATCAGTAACAATCAATAAATCTGATAAGGAGAGGGTCCTGGCAAATTCTTCATAGAACTTTTGAGTCCTGGAGTAAAGATGAGGTTGAAATACTACAACTATTCTTCTAATTGAGCCATTTCTGATTCCTTTTAAAGTAGCCATAATTTCAGTCGGATGATGTGCATAATCATCGTAAATCAAGATATCATTTATGCAGCCTTTTTTCTCAAATCTGCGATATACACCTTTGAACTTTGCAAGACCATTGCGAATGTAATTAAAGGAGATTTCTAATTCTAATGCAACGGTCGCTGCTAAAAGTGAATTTTTAATATTATGAACACCGGGAAGCTGAAGGTGAATTGGACCCAATCTTTTCTTTTCATATACTAAGTCATATTGCGAAGTAAAATCTTTAAATTTTATATTAACAGCTCTGACATCAGCTTCTGGATCAACTCCATAGGTACACAATCTTTTTTCAAACCGTGGTATGATTTCTTTTATTTTTTTATCATCAAGACAGGCAATAATTAGTCCAAAGAAGGGAACAGAATTGGCATACTGCAGGAATGCAGTTTCTAAGTCTTTTATAGTTGGATAGCAGTCCAGATGCTCTGGCTCAATATTAGTAATTCCAGCAATAATAGGACTCAGGGTAAGAAAGGAATGGTCGAATTCATCGGCTTCCACTACTATATACTTTGAGTTTCCCAGGACGGATGTGGAATTAAAATTTTTTACCTTCCCACCAATAATAAGTGTTGGTTTCAGTCCTGCTTCTGCTAAAATCATTCCAACCATTGAGGTGGTTGTAGTCTTACCATGAGTGCCTGCTATACTTATGCCATATTTCATTCGCATCAATTCAGAAAGCATCTCAGCTCTTCTAATTACTGGTATTTTCTTTGTCAAAGCAGTTCTTATTTCAATATTGTTACTTTTTATGGCAGAAGATTTAACAACAACATCTGCATCAGTAATATGTTTTGAATTATGACAATAATATACTTTAGCTCCCATCCTCTCCAATTTTTCAGTAACTGGAGTCTTTAACAAATCAGAACCTGTTATCTTATAACCATAATTTAGAAGCAGTTCTGCTATCCCACTCATACCAATACCGCCAATTCCAACAAAATGAATTATTTTAGTTTTTCCTAACATCTTTATTATTCTCTAATAAATTGAATTATATCTTCAACAATTCTCGTGGCTGAGTCATATATTGATAGACTTTTTATTGAATCTGACATTTTTATTAGTTTGTTTTTATTGTTTATTAAATCAAGTATTTTTTGTAAAAGTAATTGAGGATTTAATTCTTTTTCTGTAATAATTTCAGCTGCTCCTTTTTTCATAAAGCTTTTGGCGTTTTTTAGTTGATGCTGGCCTGCAGAATATGGGAACGGAATTAATATCGCAGGTAATCCAAAATGTGATATTTCACTTAATGAAATTGCACCAGCACGACATATTACTAAATCAGATGCTGAGTAAGCATATTCAATATTGTCAAAAAACGGTTGAACTATTAATCCTTTTCGGGTACCAAATTTATTTTTTACCTTGTCAAAATCCATGAAACCAGTTTGAAAAATTATTTGAATATCATTACTTAATATATCATCAATGATTTCATAAAAATTAACATTTAATGCATGTGAGCCTTGACTTCCACCATAAATAAATATTGTTTTCTTATTTTCAAATTTCCAGAAGTTTAAAGCTTTCGCCTTACTAGCTTTTTCAAATTTTCTAATAGGATTTCCTGTATATTTGATTTTTGTCCCGACAAGTCGGGATGATTTAAAATATTGTTTAACATCTTCATTTCCTATATATAGCCTTTTACAGGATTTAGCTAATAACCTTGTACTGATTCCAGGGAAGCTATTTTGCTCTTGCAAAAAAATCGGTAGATGAAGATATAAAGCAGCTAAGCCTGCTGCTCCAGATACAAATCCACCGCATCCTATAAATATATCAGTATTCATTTTATTAAATATTCTTTTTGTTTGTTCTATACTTTCTAACAAACAGAAGGGAAAAAGTAAGTTTTTGAAAGTAAGATAGCGATAGAGCCTTTGGGCATTTATTTTGACCACTTCAAAATTGTATTTTGGTATGATTATATTCTCAATTCCATTCCGCGCACCAATAAAAATTATCTTCACATCATCAAATTTATTAATGAATCCTTCTGCTATGGAAATGCCCGGGAAAATATGGCCTCCAGTTCCTCCAGCAGCAATAGCAATGTTAATCATATCTCATGACCTATTACTTAACTTTGCTCTACGACTGGCATTAAGAATGGTCGCAATTGATATTGAATCCGCAAGCAAGGCAGAACCTCCGTAACTTATAAATGGCAAACTAACACCTGTTGATGGTATCAAACTTGTAACAACTCCGATATTAATAATAACATTATATGCAAAATTAAAAGTGAGTCCTGCAATAAGAAGTGTATAGAAAAAGTCATTAGACCTTTGTGCCAATGTAAAACAACCTAAAATAAGAATTAGATATAAAGCAATTAATAAAGTTGTGCCTAAAAATCCAAACTCTTCGCCAAATATTGCAAAAATGTAATCGGTTTTTGCAAATGGCAAATAGAAAAGTTTTGCTCGCCCCTGATTGCTCCCTCTACCATATAATCTTCCATTAGATAGAGCAACTAATGATTCACGAGGTTGATAGCAATATTTCTCTTCTACCTCTTTACTTAATTGCTTACCAGAAATAAATTTTGAAAATGCCGAATATCTTGCTGTCCTATATTCTGGTCCAAACTTGAAAACTAATATTACCACTAAAATAGCCAAAAAAGCTATAAAAAAAATAGTTGATACTTTTATTCTGGCAATAAATAATATGCTTAAATAAATTAAAAATAGAATTGCAGCAGTACTTAAATCTGGTTCTTTATAAATTAAAAAAAAGCATATTAAAGGAAAAATGATTATAGGTTCAAATTTTTTAAAAAATTGAATTGGTTTAGACTGTTCTATCCAACTCTTATTTTTTGCAAGAAAATGTGATAGATAAAATATTAACATTAGTCTAACAAATGTGCTTGGTTGAAATCTAATTGGACCTATATGAAGCCATCTAATTGAGTAATTTATACAAACTCCTAAACCGGGCAAAAAAACTGCAAACAGTAATAGTAATCCTAAAATTATAAGAGGGAAGGCAAACTTTCTCAGTTTTTCCAAATCTATGAAGAAAAATATGAAAAAGAAAATGATAGATACCGCTGTCCATATTAATTGCTTTAAAAAATCATAATTATTGAAACGAAATGAACTGATATTACCTATCAGTATAAGTCCAAGTAAAACCAGAACAATACAGATATAAATAATAGAATCTTCAATTATCTTTGTGGCGATTTTCATTTTATCTTTGTAAATTAAGAACTATCTCTTTAAATTTTCTTCCGCGCTCCTCAAAATTTTTAAACATATCATAACTTGCACAACCTGGTGATAGAAGAACATAATCTCCTTTATTAGCAATTTCAAAAGCCTTTTTAGTAGCATCTCTTAAATTCTTAACAATATGTATTTTTACAACATTTGAAAAGATTTTATATAAAATGTCTTTTGTCTGACCAAACACTACAAGATTTCTTACATTTTCTTTTATGTATAATCTCAAAGGAGAAAAATCTTCATTCTTACTTGAACCGCCCATAATCAAATTTATTGGAGCATTCAAGGCTTGGAGAGCAGTCTTTACAGAAGCACCATTTGTTGCTTTTGAATCATTTATAAAATTAATCCCCTTTATTGATGCAACAGGCTCTAAACGATGTTCCAGTCCAGAAAAAGTTAAAATCCCGTCTGAAATCTCATTTGAATTTAACCCACAGTGATGGCAGGCAATAGCTGATGTAAAAATATTGCTTACATTATGTAATCCTATAATAGGCAAATCTTCAAAACTAATCCTAATTTTAGGTTGATTCGGGTATTGAATTATAAACTGATTATTTTCTACCAAAATATTTTGATTAATCGGTTTATTAAGACTAAAAAATTCCTTCTGAATCTCAAAATCATTTGCAATATTTTTACAAATAGAATCGTCATAATTTAGAATAGTAAGTTCATTTTCAGTTTGATTTGATAGAATTTTTGATTTAGATTTAACATAATTATTGAAATTTTTATATCTATCTAAATGGTCGGGAGTAACATTTAAAATAATGCTGATGTCTGGTTTAAATTCAAATATTGTATCCAATTGAAAACTGCTAATTTCCAAAACTATGAAATCATAAATGTCTTTCTCTATTTGAAACGATGTAAAAGCATGTCCAATATTTCCACCAAGAATAGCGTTTTTGCCAGCTTTTTTTAATATATGATAAATCAATGTAGCTGTAGTGCTTTTGCCATTTGAACCAGTAACAGCAATTATTTTACAGTTGAAATCTTTCACAATCTGGTAACCAAGTTCAATCTCACTCCAAACAGGTATTCCTTTTTTGGCTGCTTTTTTTAATATTGAAATGTTTGTTTGAACGCCAGGACTAATAATTATTAAATCGGAATTAAGAACTTTCGCAGTATGTCCACCCGATTCAAATTCATAATCTTTTAAAAATTGTGTATCAATCCCTGTGAATGCGGTGACAGATTCATTTTGCGGTTTAATTTCTGAAAGAAAAGGTATTGCTCCTAATTTTTTTAATTTAATTGCGGCTGAGATACCGCTGCAAGCCATACCCAGAATTGCAACTCTCTTATCTTTGAAATTCATGTCATGCCTAAGGCAGATCCTTCGGATTATCTTAATTTTAATGTAATAAGTCCTAAAGCAGTCAAAAACATTGCAATAATCCAAAACCGTATAACAATTTTCTCCTCTGACCAACCTTTTAATTCAAAATGGTGATGAATTGGCGCACATAAAAAGACTCTTTTCCCTTTACCAGTTTTAATTCGTGTCCGCCTGAAATATAATCTCTGAATTAAAGAAGAAACTGCTTCAACAACAAACACGGCACTAATGATAAGAAAGAATATTTCTTCTTTAATCAGAATTGCAAGTACTGCAAGTATTCCTCCCATAGAGAGTGCGCCAGTGTCACCCATAAAAATTGAGGCAGGTTTTATATTAAACCAGAGAAATCCTAAAATTGTACCTATAATCGCGGAGGCAAAAATTGTGAGTTCACCTGCTTCTTTTATAAATTCAATTCTCAAATACTTTGCAACAACAAAATTACCTTTAACATAACACATAACACCTAATCCAAAGGCAGCCAACGCGATACACCCGGCAGCCAGACCATCCAAACCATCAGTTAAGTTTACTGCATTTGAGTAAAATGTAATAAATAATGCAACAAACGGAATAAAAAATATTCCTAATGAAAAAGATGTATTTTTCAAAAACGGTATGTTTATCTGAGTAATTGTATTTGTTTTTTCATAACCAAGATATAAAATAAATGCAATAATTAATCCTAAAACAATCTGACCTGATATTTTATATTTTTCTATTAAGCCTTCTTCTGCATGTTGTACATTTTTTAGATAATCATCCCAAAACCCTAAACCTCCCAGCCATAATGTCACTAATATGGCTATTAAAACATAGGGATTTGTTAAATTGTTCCAAAGAAGTGTAGAAAGAATCAAGCCCAAGCCAATAATAATTCCACCCATTGTCGGAGTTCCTTTTTTCGCCTTATGAGAATCTGGTAAATAATTACTAATAGATTCAGTTATCTGGTACTTACGCAATGCTTTTATGATTTTAGGACCAAAAATAAAGCATATTAAGATTGCTGTCAGAAAGGCACCGACTGCACGAAATGTAATATATTGAAACACATTAAAAATTGTATGATACTTAACAAGAGGATATAATATATGATAAAACATTAGTCAACCAACCTTTCTACAATTTTTTCCATCTCTAAAGCTCGGGAACCTTTAACTAAAATAGCAGATTGTTTGGGGAAATGAAAATTTCCGTCATTTCCAACAAATTCATCAATTGAATTATAATGATTGCTGCTATTAAATTTTTTTGATAATTTACCAATTGAAATAACCCTATCTAATTTCATCTTTTTTAATAAATCTCCAATTTGTTTATGGAACTCAATACTTTTGTCTCCCAATTCTAACATATCGCCTAAGATAGCAAATTTATAGAGCTTATTTGTATTAACCAAATAATTTAGTGCAGCACGCATTGAAACAGGATTTGCATTGTAACAATCAGCAATAATCATCCAATCATTAATCTTATTGTGAAGGATTTCCATTCTTAAATTAATCTCTGGTTTTTGTAATAATCCCTCCTGAATTTCTTTGTGAGTTAAACCAAATTCTTTTCCAAGAATAATTGCAGGAATAGCATTAAATATATTGTGTTTGCCACTGTTAAATATAAAATAGCTTTCGTCATTTAATTTGAATAAAAGTTTCTCATTTTCTAAATCTATTGAAGAAAGTTCAAAATCATTATTGCCTATTCCATAAGAAATGTAATTTTCACAACCCTTATATTCTTGAAGAAATTTTATATCTCCATTAAAAATTTTTAAACCTTGTTTTGACGAATATTTGAAAATATCAAATTTTTCTTTGAAGACACCTTCAATGTCTTGAAAAAATTCCAGATGCGATTCTCCTATGCTTGTAATAATTGAGATATTTGGTTCGCAAATTTGTGTTAGATGTTTAATCTCACCAAAGTGATTAGTACCAAGTTCCAATATTGAAATCTCATGAGAATCATTCATATCAAAAATTGTTAAAGGTAACCCAACAACAGTATTGAAGTTCCCTTTTGTCTTATGAACATTATATTTTATTGATAACACATTTGCTATAAACTCTTTTGTTAATGTCTTACCTACAGACCCGGTAATTCCAACAACAGGTAATTCAAATTGTTTTTTATAACATTTTGCCAATTTACCCAATGCCATTAAAGTATTATCAACATATATTAATTTTTTATCCTTTTTGATGTTCGGAGGTGTATATTCCACAACTGCAATCTGTGCACCATTCTTTAAAGCTTCATATACGAAGTTATGACCATCATAATTTTCCCCTTTAAGAGCAAAAAAAATTGAATTTATATTTTTTAAATCCCTTTCGTTTATTTTCCTGCTATCAGTAAAAATTCTGTTAACTAATATATCTGCTTTATTTCCAGTTTTTCCATTTATGACTGTGACAGTTTTTTTAACACTTATCTCTTTCATGAATTTAGAGTCCTATTCCGCTTTTTTATCAAACCGTGAAAAATATGTAAATATAATATTTTTTAGGCATTAAAAAACAACATTCTTTTATTATATAGACTTTTAAAAGAATTGCTTAGTCAAGTTAATCGCAAGCTTTCTAAAAATTTTGCACAAGATTTTCTTTAAATTTATCCTCAGCAATAATCATTATTGGAAATTTTTCCAGCATAGATGTCCCCGGTTTGGGGAACTGATTAGTTACAAATTCTCCATTTCCAAAAATAGTATAAGAGAGATTTTTCCCTGACAAAAATTTTCTTAGTTCTGAAACCTGTAAGCCAATACAATCAGGCACTAAAACATAATCTTGATTAACTTGATTAATAACATTAATTAAATTAGAATTGGAAAGGACGGTAATTTCCTCAACGATTTTCTTAAAAGTAGGCGCTGCACAAATGCTGCCGAACCGATGGTCATAATCTGGTTCATCAAAAATTATTAGCATTACAATTTGTGGGTCTTCAACAGGAAAGAATCCAACAAAACTTGAAACATATTTATTTTCGTCATAACCAATCCCATCAATTTTTTTCTTCTCAGCTGTTCCAGTTTTTCCTGCAATATTTACAAAATCTAATTTAGCATTAATTCCAAAGCCATCATCTACAACGGTTTTAAGAAATGTTTTCAATGTATCCAAAGCATTAGTATTGGAAATTTGTTTTATAATTTTTTTTTTGGATTCAAATAAAACATCCCCTTCATTATTGACAATCTTTTTAATTATTTGCGGCTGAAAAAGATTTCCACCATTTGCTAAAGCGCCATAGGCAAAAACTAATTGTATGGCAGTCACAGAAATTTCCTGTCCGAATGAAAGTGAATGAATGGAATATTTTGACCACTCTGATGGCTTATGAAGAATGCCCGCGATTTCTCCATTTAGTGTAATTCCTGTTTTGTTCCCAAAACCCAGTTCTATTATCCTATTATATAAATTGGCTTTAGTCAACTTATCCACTATTCGTGTTATACCAACATTACTTGAATGAACAATCACATCTTTAAATGTTAATTCTTTATATGGCTTTACATCAGAAATGACTCTTCTGCCGACCTTGCGTGTACGACAATCAATAATATCTGTGGACTTGAACAAACCTTTTTCAATAGCTAATAGAGCGGTTATAGGTTTTAATGTTGAGCCTGGTTCAAACAACCAATTAATCGGAAATATTGGCATAGAATGTTTAGTTCTTATAGAAACATTCAAATTCTCTGATGAGATTCCACTCATTGCGAGAATGTCACCATTTTTCGGTGAAATTATGATACCGATTGCATTCTTCGCATTATAATCTTTTAAACCTTCTTTTAAATTTCTTTCCAAAATTGATTGTATATGTGCATCAATAGACAGATAAACTGAACTGCCTTTAATAGGCTTTTGAGTATCCATATTAGTGAAATGATAATGCCAACCTGTACCATATTGGATAACTTCAGCCCATCCATCAATACCAGTTAGCTCTTTATCAAAAGTTCCTTCAACGCCACATAGACCACTTCCATTTGCATAATAGCCTATCAAGGCGCCAGCCAAATCCCCCAATGGATATACTCTTACTGACGGTTGTTTATAGCAATTTATTCCATTGATATTACTTTTATTTAATTCAGATAATATATTATTCTTATTAATAACATCTATATTTGTTGAAAGCTCAAATCCATTTGGATACTTATAAGCAAAATTCTTAATTCTCTTTTCATAAATACCTGGTGACTTATCTGTGTATCGGGCTATTATTTCAGAAATTGTTTTATATATTATCTGTTTTTCATCCGCCAGCTCCGAGACGGAGTCCCGACAAATCGGGGACTGGCGGACAGAATCAGTAAAACTCCAATGAGTAATTGCTGGACAAAGTTCAAGTTTAAATACTTTCTTATTTTCAACAAAAGGTATGCCATTACGGTCATAGATAATTCCACGTTCGGCTGGAATCACTATTTTTTTGTTTTTGTAACGATAATATTTGTTAAAGTAATTGTATGTATCTAAAATTTGAATAGAGTAAAGCCTGTATATAATTAATAAAAAAATGCTAACAAAAATAACTTTTATAATAAAGATACGACCTTTACAAGTTAGCATTTTTAATAAACCTACTTTGTATTATGTATACAAAAATTTTGGAACCACTCAATTTACTTATTTGAATCTATTAA
>JAYEOL010000009.1:19000-24476 GCA_034722995.1 Candidatus Cloacimonadota bacterium
TTTTCCAATACCTATCTTCCCCATATTCATGTATAACTCTTGCTAATTCAGTTTTGGGATAAAAGTTTACTACTTCATAGGCAGAAATATTTCCATTTTGATTCATCCGCATATCTAATCTTGCATTTTGGGAAAAACTAAATCCTCTATTATTTGTGATAATCTGATGTGAGGATATACCTAAATCAAATAGTATTCCATCAATACTATCTATACGGTTTAATGCTAATGCGGAAGATAAATAGGAAAAATTTTTATTAACAAATATAATTCTGTTCTCCTCTACAATTGGACGAATTAGTTTTAGTTTAGCATATTCAATAGCATCTTTATCTGCATCAAATGCAATAACAGTAATATCGTTTGCCGACTCAAACATAGCTGATAGATGTCCTCCACCACCAAGAGTTGCATCTACATAAATTCCTTTATTCTTAATTTTCAGGAAATCTATCGCTTCTTTTCTAAAAACTGGAGTATGAAAATTATTCATCATAATATATGGTCATTCCTTTGAAGTATCATATCGTATTCTTTATCAATTTCAGCAAGATACTTCTTAAAATTGTCAGGATTCCATAACGAGAAATAACTTCCCTCGCCTAAAATCATGGCTTTGTCAGTAATGTTTGCAATATCTAACAAATTTTTGGGTAGAAGAATACGGCCTGGTCCTTCAACAGTAAGTAATGTCGCATAAATTCTAAATTTCTTTAACAAATCCTTCTCTTCGTCAGTTCCTTTTTCTAACTTTGACTCTAAATCCTTCCAGTTATCCCAGGGAAAAATATAGATAGTATTTTGCCTTCCCCTAATTGCAATAACTTGCATTCGTGATGCTGAGGAAAATAGTCTTCTAAAAGATTGTGGGATGCTGACTCTACGATTAGTTATAGAATTTTCAAATTGACCTAAAAAAGCGCCAGACATTATACCTCCAATAATACCAATAAATGAATCATTTTGAATAATTTTGACATTTAGAACCATTTAGGAAACTTTTCGGAGAGGTTGTCAAATTTTTTTTTATTTTTTTTGTAAAATTTAACTAAATGTTTAAAAAAATATAGGACAGCAATAGATTTAACAAATGCTGTAATATGCTATGATAGTTTTATTTATAGAGAATTATAGGAATAATTAGGGTATTTTTATTACAAAATTAGTAAATGAAAAAAACTTTATATAATAGCAAACTATGACACTTTTTACGAAACTTGGAATATAACACAATGAAATATTTTAAAATAATTTCAAAATAATCTGGAAATAAAAAGGTTAAATTAGATTATTATAAACTATTTCTCCATCAATGACAGTCATATATGGTCGTGCATTAATCCAGAAAGACGAATCGTGTTTTGTATAATCATCAATAACAATCAAATCTGCTAATTTGCCTTTAGTTATAGAACCAATCTTATCATCATTTTTTGAGCTATATGCAGCCCACAGTGTATATGCCTTTATAGCCTCTTCAATTGTAATCTTCTGTTCAGGCATCCAGGTTGGATTATCAGGATTATTTTGATATTTTCTTTCTATCGCAGAATAAATTCCTAGAAATGGATTGTGAGTTTCAATTGGTACATCCGAACCAAAACCAATTTTTGCTCCATAATCCAAAAGTGAGCGAAATGGATAGGAATTTCTTTCATACTTACCCCAATATTTTTCAGCAATTTTTGCATCAAGACTAATATGTATTGGTTGCATAGAGCAAAATATTTTCTTATCAGCAACTCTTTTCTGGTCAGATGGAATTATACATTGGCAATGTTCAATACGGTGTAGAAGCTTTTTATCTGCAAGTCCTTGATTTCTGTTTGCTTTAATAATTGCATTTATTACGATATTATTACTTCTATCTCCAATGGAATGGGTAGAAGTAGAAATCCCATTTCTTCCTGCTTTTACAATCAAATCGTAAAAGTCATCTTCACTTCTTATTAAAATACCGTAATTATCTTTACTTTTCAAATATGGATGGAACATATACGCAGTTTGGGAACCAAGCGAGCCATCCATAAATAACTTCACGCCACCGAATTTCAACCAATCATCCCCTGTATAGGATTTGATTCCATTTGCAATCATTTCATCAAGCAATTCTAATGGAAAATGCCAGCAAACTCTCATCTTGAGTTCATCTTTATTTAATAATGAGGAGAATAGTTTATATGCTCTTTCCCCTTCCATACTGTGAATTCCAGTTAAGCCTAAACTATATGCTTCAGAAATAGCTTCTTTTAACAATTTCTCTTGAATTTCAAAAGGCAGTTCAGGTCTAATATTATCTATCAATTTCCATGCATTTTCGTATAAAAATCCATCAGGAGTTCCATCAGGGAAAAAACCAATCTTTCCGCCAGCAGGATTTTCAGAATTTTTATTAATTCCCATTTTTTCTAAAGCTTCTGAATTGCACAAAAATGAATGCCTATCTTTATTGGCTAAAAATACTGGTATATCAGGAAATATGTCATCAATAAAATAGCGATTAAATCCTTTACTATCTGGCCATATATTTTGGTTCCAGCCGATTCCACTTATCCATTTTATATCAGGAGTAATTATCTGTTTGAATTCCAATAATTTTTGTCTCACATCATCCATACTTTTCGTTTCTGAAAGATCAACTCTATCCTTTGATAAAGCATAATTTACAAAATGTGTATGTGTATCTATGAAGCCTGAAAGTAAAATTTTTCCTTTTAAATCAATTGTAATTGTATCTTTCGCTATTTTAAAATTTTGATTACTTTTGTTTCCTACATATTCAATTTTATTTCCTTTAATATAAACTGTATCAGCAAAAGGTTGCGACACATCTTGAGTTAAAACTTTTCCGTTATAGAATAAAATATTCATCTTACTTCCACAACTGGCTTCAGTGCAACAAATGATGCAGCCATATTAGTTATTACTGGGTGCATAAAACTGTTTGCATTTATTTCCAATACATCATACTGGACAAAAGCGGAGTGCTGAAACGAGTCCGCCAGCTGGCGGGCGAACTTTCAGCATATCGGCATTTGCGAAAAGTTCTCCCTCCCGATATATCGGAAGGGCTCGTTTTCGCACTCCACTATAATCCGTAGAAATAAAGTAAACTATATTATGCACCTAGCAGTATATTCATGTCCTTTCGTGGCTAAATTGAAATTTTAAAAAAATGGAGCGGGCAACGAGATTCGAACTCGCGACCGTTAGCTTGGGAAGCTAATACTCTACCACTGAGTTATGCCCGCTATTGTAACTATCTACTATTTAATTAATTGCAATTATATAAACAATCCATCCCCCTGTTTCTAAAAAATTTGTATCCCCTGCAGATACTGCATTAAGGGTAAAGATAATTGGAGCAGAAAAACAGACCTACTTGACCGAAACTATTTTTTGGTACATTTTTTAATATCATTTTTTCCCTTTTTGAGCATTTACACTTACCATACTAATAAAAGAACCAATAAGAGGGACAGCAATGGATTTTATAAATTTATCTATGATTTACTTTTATGGTTTTTTACTTTGGCTAAGGGTTTCTGGGTAAAAGAAATTCGGCAAAACCGAATTTGGACGGAGCGAAGTGTAGTCTTTTACACCGTGTCAGCCGAAGTGCTATTACTCTAAGAGGCAAACCGGGATTCA
Source organism: Candidatus Cloacimonadota bacterium (assembly GCA_034722995.1). Taxonomy (NCBI): domain Bacteria; kingdom Pseudomonadati; phylum Candidatus Cloacimonadota; species Candidatus Cloacimonadota bacterium. Next base: position 22,652 of record JAYEOL010000009.1, read on the forward strand.
CAATCTGCTAGGAGAGTTTCGAGTTTGACAACGTGCTCCTCGCAGAGAGTAACAACATCCTTCTTTGGCAACTCATCGAAATACCATAGCCACTCAGTTGTTGCTTCAGTCTTAGCTGGTGCAGGTGGAGGCGTCGGCTCTGATTCCCTTCTCTCAACGGTGCCATCGGCGCGAGTGATGACAATTGAGATGCTATCGCTAATGGTGACATGCTCACTGATACCTACATTGATATGAGCGCGAGGCCGAACTGGCTCTTGGTGAATTGTCATTACTCGTTTATCGTTCAACAGCCTCATAGTCTCGTCGTTTCGCATCTTAGACTGTTTCTCTGCGTACCACTCCTTAAAGCCACTGATCTTATCAAATTCCTTCTGCATAATCAAAGTCACACTTCGAGCTGCAGCCAAAAATGCACTAAGATTGTATTTGAAAGCATCTCGGTCAGCTATCTCCTCCTTCATGCGTTCCAAGAAGTACTTAGCCGCGAAGAGCTTCTCCCTGGTGTCAGTCATCATAATCTCCATTTCTTAAGCTAGCATTTCGGCTAACATTATTGGTGTAAAAGAAGTCCCGACTTGTCAGGATTTGGGGAAATCTTTCCTGTCCGCCTCTGGCAGAGATTTCTCTTTTATTCACTGTTAGATGCTGTTGAGTTTGCCTATTCCTGATTCTATATTTTCAGTTTTGAAATTATATGTTGTTTGATTGCTTTTTCTCTCTCTATCACAAAATTATCAAAATCGTCTTCTTTCATATATTCAAAAGCGTTTTCATTTATCAGATGACCTTGTAAAATTAATTTAACTCCGTCTTCACTTCCACATTTATCTATCATCTCTGCTATATATTGAGATGGTTTTTTGTTCTTAATTCTATTATTTGTTTCGTCTAGAAGTAAAGTTCTATTTACAATTGAATCTCTGATGTCGTTAAATGTTTTAGTTTTTTCTGAGTCCAGTCCCTTGACCTGTTTTGGAAAAATATGGTGGTCATTAATTTTCTCATTTGAATAATCTCCCGTTCCAACTATTCTTCCTTTATAGAAATCTTTAGCATCATTGAGTGCTAAAATACAGAGGATGGCATTGTATCGAGCCGAGCCTTTCTTTATGGTCTTCAAATCCAACACATCTACAAATTCTCTATTTATCCTATTTATTCTTTCAATATCTTTACCATTGTTAATCCATTCTTTCCAATCTCTAAAATCCTTTGCCATTACGCTATCAGAAGAACCACTGTAATCTTCAGAAAGCACGGCTGACCAATACCATTTTTTCAAATTGTCTTTGAAATTGGCATCATCAGGATCACCTTTATATTCCCACAGTATTGCTCCCAAGACAGGAACTATCGTGGTATTAGGTATATAATCCGTCTTGATAGCTCCGAAATCTGCATCTCCTGCATTCATAATTATTTTTCTGGACTTCTCAGCATATTTACAGGCATCTTCCCATAAATCCTTAAATTCTTCTCCGTTTTTTACGAGTATTTCTTCATATTTCTTTCCAGATCCATCTTTACGCATTATTTTTTCACCTGGGATTAAGTTATATATGTATTTTGAGGAACAGTAGTTCTGTTTAATGAGCGAGATGAGTTTAAGTAAATACTCATTCATATTCGTATCAATATCCTTGAGACTTTCATTGTTTAAGTTTTCCCAAAGTTCTTTTCTCAATCTAACTCCCTTTGAGTAGAGAAAGGCGTTCATTAAATCAAAAGTGGATAATTTCATCCCCTTCGCATTGACTCTTGCAAATATGTTGCAAATATCAGGAGTACTTCTATCACCACTTAGCGGATAAAAAACAAAATT
>JAYEOL010000009.1:24486-26444 GCA_034722995.1 Candidatus Cloacimonadota bacterium
CACTTTATGTGTTGTTATTCCTTCTGGCAACTTATCTCTGTTCTTATCAAGGTATTCATTTAACCAACCATCAAATTCCGTTGAATCTATATATCTTTGATTAGAATTATTAGGATCTTTTGCAGACAGTATTGAGAGCGGAATTATACCTGTTTCAGTCCATTTTCCTTTATCTTTCCTTATTCGATTCCAAGATTGATAAGTAGCGAAATAATATTTATAAGTTACCGATTCTTCATAGTCTCCATTTAGGACTTTATTTAAATTCAGAAAAAACACATAATATGATTGCCTATTGGGAAATTTTTTCTCTGGATTATAAATTGCATAATATAATGAAGCCAATCTCTGTTGACCATCAAGTATTGCTTTTTTAGGAATGCCTTTTAATTCTGCTCCCCAAACTGGGTCCCATTCCTCGTTCTGAGCTTCTTCTGGATTTAACTCCCATAAAAGAATGAGTCCGGCATAGTAGTTTTGTAATATTGATTCAATTAAATCACAAACCATACTGGGTTGCCATTCAAATCCTCTTTGAAAATATGGAATCACATAAGAACCACCATGTACATTTTTTAGTAAATCTTCCACCTTATCAGTTCCGGGATTTTCAGCCATTTTGTATTACCTCCTTTTTCGTATCTGTAAACTTAATTTAGCCTAACAATTGCATAAACGCAACATTGTATCTATGCTACCTAAAACAGGCGCATAGACGCAATTGTGTAACAGTCAAGTTTTATTGCAACCCCCACCCAGCAAGTTTGCATACTATTATTATCTTGCATAAATTTCATCTCTTATGTCCAGATTTCGCAGTTACTTTTTTTTCTTTACGCTACCGTAATATTCTTCTAACAATTTTTTTATTTGTCTGATTGGTCTTCTTTATCCAATTCTTTGTTATCGTTTTTAACATTTTCTGATAAATCTGCTACCATATAATTTATATCATTTAATTTTTTATCTAACTCGGATAATAATCTTCTGTTTTTTACAACATAATTCCAAAGAATAATACCAATTATTAACAAAACAAGTAATAGAAAAAGAACCTGTGATATACTGTCTTTCATCTTTAACAATATAGTTGCCAGTGTGGTTTCCATCTTTCCTCCAATTTACTTAATGTTATTAGTCCACTAACTAAATAAAAACGCCTTTTAGAGCCTTATATTAAGTCAGCATTTATTGCTTTTGAACTTTTTTCCTTTTTGCCATTTACAGATTCAATTTTACAATAAACCACTTGCAGACGCAATACAATATGCTCCCGTACTTGTAGACCTTTTGAATTTCTTGCCATCCCTATAAATCGTTACAGTTACACTTCCAGATTGTCCTTGATTTTGAGCAGATATATAAACGAATTGGTCTCCCTCTCCCTCAAATGAATATGACCAAGGAATAGAAACATCGTTTGCTTGAGAAGTGCCTTCGTCTTTATTAGCATAAGTAACATCTACTTTATTGGCAGAACCAGTAACCTCATACTTAACATCAATAGAGAAATCAAAAATAGAACAGCCAATTAAAACTACTAATAAAATCACAAAGGCAAATAATAATTTTTTCACTCTTCCTCCAAATTAGTAAATGTTATTAATTCACCAGCATTAAGAAAATGTATTATAGAGTCATATTTTTAGTCAAGTTTTCTTAATTTGCCAACTTTTGTCATTATTTAAGCAAACTCCTTTTTAAAAACCAATCCACACCAAAAATCTGTTCCTTCTTAAGCTTATTAAATTGAAAAAAAAATACTATGAAATCTATCATTTCTTTAAATTGCTAAAGGAATTTATTTTCATCTTGATGTCAAGCACAGGACTTCCGTCAATAGCATCAAGACCTTCAACATAGAGAGTTGTCCCTTCAATTTTTATCAATCTGACATCCTGGATTGCTATTTTGGAAAGCCTATGCGGAGTGCGTGAAGCAAAAACACCAACCCTCTT
>JAYEOL010000010.1 GCA_034722995.1 Candidatus Cloacimonadota bacterium
AATCCAGTATTATTGGTTGTTCTGAATCCGTAATAATTGAGAATGGTTCTCTTGTTTTAGGAACATGGCAGGCGATTTTCTTTTGCGAATTTGATGGACCAAGGAGTAGAAAGGTAATTGTAAAAATGATTTGATTGCATAGGAATTTCCTTTTCTTTGACGCATAAGTTTAGAATTGCGAAATGTGTATTTTATCTGTTCTCAGGCAACAAGACTTAAGTTGCAATGACTGAAAGGAATGTAACTTGAGAATTGCAAAATTTGGAATCAGTCGGTTCTCAACCCCAACTTCGTTTAGGGTTAAGTCCAAAGGTAGTAATATTACAGCATCTTTTCCCGTTCTGGAGAACGGGACTCCCCTAAAAATAATCTTGGGTTTGGAATCCGATTCTCCAGAATCGGATGCATAATATTCACAATCTGGAGATTGGGACTCCAAATTATTTCACCTCATCCGGAAATCTATAAGGCATCAGATACAGAATTTCTTCATCGGCATAAAAACCTATGTCTTCAATTACTTTAATTGTATTTTTAATCTCTTCTGGTAAAACCTCAGTTTTCATCCCGGGCAAATCAGCATCAAGTGAAATTGTAAAGCCTGGTTTCGCTTTTGGATAGAGGACAACTTCAACATCTTTATCAATTTTTGCCAACTTTTTCAGCATAATAATACCCTTATCCATTCCACCTAATTCATCCACCAAACCTCTTTCCTTTGCTTGCCTTCCAGTCCAGATTCTACCTTGAGCAATTTCGTGAATCTCTTCTCTCGTCATTCCCCGTCCCTCAGCCACTTTATCTACAAAATCCCAATAGAAACTTTCAATTGCGTTGTTAATCATTTCCGTCTCTTCTTCAGTCATCTTTCTGCTTGTAGCACCGAGGTCAGCATGCTTACCCTTCTTTACTGTTTCTATGTTGATATGAATTTTTTCATATAGTCTTTCCAGATTAACTGACATTCCTATTACTCCAATAGACCCTGTAACAGTGCTTGGTTCTGCTACGATTTTATCTGCTTTACATGCGATATAATATCCTCCGGAACCAGCCACATCAGACATTGACACAACAACAGGCTTTGCAGTTTTGCCACTATCACAAAGAGCGATTTCTCGGCATATAATATCTGAAGCGAGTGCAGAGCCACCTCCGCTGTCTATTCTAAAGATAATGCCTTTTATTGACTTATCTTCTCTGGCTGATTTGATTGCTTTTGCCATCGTCTCAGAACCGATTGATTTACCGTGCTGTCCTTTTCCTGAATGAATAAATCCTGTAGCATAAATAATAGCAATTTTGGATTTATATTCATCACTCCAATCATATCTGAACATATCCCTTTTGTATTTTTTAACAATTTTTGCATTATCAAATTCATCTTTTATTTTATCCTCAAGTTCATCTTCGTATATGATGTCATCTATCAAGCCTGCATTTAAGGCATCTTTTGCAACAAAATACGGTCCATCATCAATTAATTCTTTCACTTTTTCTTTAGATATTCCTCTTCCTTGTGCAATCATAGAAACCATTTCTTCATAGATTCCATTAAGGTAATATTCAAGCATTTCCCTTTCCGCTTCTGTCATCTCGCTTTCAGACAGCATATTTCCTGCAGTTTTATACTGATGACTTCTAAAATTTATTACTCGTATGCCCAGGGTATCTAAAAGTTCTTTGAGATAAGGCATAGGTATAGAGAAACCAGAAAGTCCGACCATTCCAGATGGATTGAGATAAATTTTATCACCGACTGCCGCAGACAGAGCATAATTCATATTTCCAATATTTTCAAAGTAACAGACAATCTTTTTGCCAGCAGATTTGAAATTTAGAAGAGCATCTTTTATCTCTTCATATTTTGCTATGCCACCCTTAATATTACCTGATTTGAAAACTATCCCTTTGATTTTGTTATTTTCTTTGAGTTCTTTAATTGTTTTAAGAATTTCAGCAATTGTATGCCCTTTTGTGGTTACTATTTGAAACGGTCCAATTTTTTGCTTTGGCTTTTGTTCAAGAATTGTGCCTTTTAGTTTGTAGTTGTAAAATTGGTTTGGTTCTTCCTTTTTCAGGAAAGTTCTGAAATTCTTATTTGAAATATTGGCATAACTCAAACCGTGAGCATCATCATTGGGGGTAAAACTTGTACCAAATTTGAATTTGTAAAAGTTTATGCTGAAATTCGCTGAGAAGGTTTCTTCATCAATATTGTAAGAACCACCAAGTTGAATGCCATTAAAAAGTTCAGTTTCTAAGCCCAAAATTGGTTTTCTCCATTCCTTATTTGCATATTGGATATCACAGCTTAAGGACAGTCTATTCCAGAATTTGTTTTTAATAGAGATTGGTCGGAGAGCAAAACCTATTTTGCCATTTCTGTCATCATTTGTTAACTTGCTTCCTACAGCACCCAAAGACAAAAAATCAAATGGTCTATACAACAGAGATAATCTCAAATCTCCTTTTTTGAATTTACTATTTTCCCAGGCATAATCCCAGCCTAAATACATATTTTTTATTCCACAGTTAAAACCGTTTGCAAGAGTATGAATATTAAGTGTATCTCGCATATTTTCATAGCAATATCCAAGATGTTTCATGTTAAGGAATAGAGAGTATTTTTTTTGAAATTTTCCTTCTTCAAAATATTGAGCATAACCCAAGCCACCGGCATTTCCAAATCCAAGAGCGGCTGGACTTACTTTTGTTGCAAGAAAGTTGTCTGTGGTTGCAACAGAAAATGGTGAATAGTCAATACCATTTGCAAATAAACTAAATGGTATTAAGATTAGAAATAAAGCGATGATTTTTTTCATGGTTTTCCTCCAATTTATTTTGTTCAATAAAAAATTAGGTAATTTCAATTTTCCAATTAATAAAGTCACATTTAATATCTTTGCACCATCCAATTGCAGACATAGTATGTTTTACTTTTTTATGATAATTTCCCTTTACATTTTTAGCTGTAGGCTCTTTAATTTTTTTGAACATCTCATTATATTTTTCTTTAAGTATTGTTTTTTCTCTTATAGATAAATTCCTATAAATAGATATAAGCTTTACAGTTTCATCAAATTCATCTTCAGTATAGGCATGTATTACAAAAAGACTAAACTCATCAAAATTTATATATTGGATTTTTTTGAGTAGCTTATAAGTAAATTTAGTTATTTTAAGACCATTGTAAGTATAGTCTAACATAAAGTTTGTATAAAGTTCTTTTATACAGTCTAAATCAGTACAATTTGCAAATTCAGGACCCAATGAGGTTAAAACTAATTGGCTTTTATCAGGTTTTCCATTTTGTTTTATTGGATGAACTGCCAACCCAAATTTTAAAAGATAGTTCTTTTCCTGTCGTATAAAAATATCTCTAACATCCATTACTTGTCTGTCTCGTATAAATTTTTCGGAAGTTATTTCTAATATTTCCTTCAAATCTTTGCTACCTTTTGAGATATCTATACTACCACTTTTATTCTTAATAATTTTAACTATATCAAATATGCGACTAATTAAATCATCAGAAATATAACCTTGGTCAGGAATAATATACCACCCTCTCCATAAACTTCCGATGACACCTTTTTCTTTGATACTTTTATCTATTTCAATCCAGCTTTTTATTAAACAATATTTTAAAATTCAATTTTGCCTGTTTTTTCATTTACATGAAAACCGTTATCTAATCTTTTAAATATTTTTTCATCTTTATTAGTAAATTTTTCTTTAGGGATATTTTCTAGTAATTCTTTATAGTCTGTAGAATAATTTTGATAAGCCCAAAAATTCAAATCACTAAAGTTCTTACAGTTGTTTAAATCAAGCCAAGTAAAACAATTGTAAAATCTATTTATTTTCATATAGTTATATTCACCACGTTTTAATAGATTTTTTACTTTTTCAAAATCCATAATTATAGGTATTCAATAATATTATCATTCCAAGAATATTTAGTAAATTTTGAAAAGTCTTGAAAAAATGTTTTTCCCATCTCAAACATATTTAAAATTCTGTTAAAACTCCAAACCTCTGTCCAAGATTTGATTTCAGAGTTATACATGAATAATTTTCTAATTCTTTCAACTTTATTAATTCCAGTAACAATGATTACCTTTCTAGCGCCTAATTGCTTGGCTAATTTTAGGGAGTCCTTATCTTTCTCAACTACCCCCTTATGACAAACTTCAATTGCCATATATAAATCTTTTCCTTTATACCATAAGCAATCAACTTTATAAGGGAATTGCTCAAAACCGATGGGCTTTCCCTCAGTAATTACTTTGAAGCCCTGCCATTCTCCAAGATTTCTTAGCATATCAATTGTAGCGGAATGTAAATTTTTTGAATTTATATTGTTTTCTTTAGCTATGATTTTCCATCTTTGATTTTCTGTTTGTACCTCAACATCAGAATGAAAAACTATTTTTTCTGAATAGAACTTCTTAAGACTCTGTGTGTCAGTTAGTAAATAATCATAACGATTAAAATGTTCTGTAATGTTGTATATACCAAAAAGTCTTAACTGCCAAATTCCATTTCTTTTTCTAATAATTGGTTTCCATTGCTTGAAAGTTCCATGATTAGTAGCCTCAGCATCGGTTAAGATTTCAATCAGAAATGACATTGGAATTATAAAAACTTGTTCCTCATTATCACAAATAAATAATTGATAGAAATTCCTATTAGTATTGTATATATTCTTTAGCTGATGCACTTCTATACCAAAAAAATATTCATTTCTATTATTTAAACTTGCATATATTAATTCAATTAGAGCTTCCTTTTCATTTAGTTGATATACATTTCTTCCTAAAAAATTCATTTGTGATACTGATATATTAAAATTTTTAATTTTATTTAAGATCTTGTTCTTAGTTTCATTGATAATTTCTTTTTGTTTTCTTTGATATTGCATCTTGACCCCAAAAATTATATTAACTCATAAGTTATGTTTCAGACTATATTAATTACTATAAATAATTTCTTTATTCGTTGATAATCAATATAGATTTATCTTCCCGCTATTTCTTCTGGCATAATTGCTGAGTGTTTACCAAAGGCAGAATCATTTTTGTTAGGAATAGGAATATTCCAAATTTGTTTAGTAAATTCCACCCATTCATCCTCTGTTAACTTGCTTTCTTCTTTTATTTGCTTTGCAACTCTGTTTATGGGTTTGCCATCTTTGACATAAACCGTGACAAATTCACTTGTATTTTGAGCATAAAAATTGCCTGGGTATGGATAACTTCCAAACATTAATTTTTTACTAGGATTTGTTCTATTCCAGATATAAATATCATACAGAAATAATTTTAAATTATTTAAAATTGAATGCTCAATATCTGTATTTAGATTAAATATATGCCTATTATAATGAGTACGTAAGACGCTCTTTTTCATTGGCATTAATGGTGTATTTATTATTAATTTACCATTAGGTTTAAGAACACGTTCGCATTCTTTCCATACTTTTAATAATTCATTTATATATTTATTATAATTATTTATTGCTCCAATATCATCATCTAAAGTTTTTGAATGCTTATTTATTTGAAAACCATCCTTTGAATAGTCTTTAATGTTGAAATATGGTGGGGAAGTTACTATTAAATCAATAACTTTGTCAGGTATCTCTGAC
>JAYEOL010000011.1 GCA_034722995.1 Candidatus Cloacimonadota bacterium
ATTTTGATGGAGACCTTTTTCCGGATTTGTATTTAGCAAATTATGAACGCTGGGAGATTCTTGATAGTGAACCAGATTTCCTATTTCATAACGAAGGAAATGGTAAATTTTCTGATGTGACAGAATCGCAAAAGATTGTCCCACCATTTAAGGAAAATCAAGCTGGTAGGGGAGTGAACTGGGGAGATTTTGATAATGATGGTGACCTTGATATCTTTGTATCAAATTACAGATTAGATAAGAATTTTCTCTGGAATAATCAGGAAAGAAAAGCTTTTGAAAATGTTGCTGAACAAGCTGGAGTTGAAGGAAACTATGTTGATGAATGGTTTGGGCATACGATAGGTTCTGAATGGGGTGATTTTGATAACGACGGAGATATGGATTTGATTTGTGCTAACCTTGCTCATCCAAGATTTATAGATTTTTCTGATATGACAATGCTATTTGTTAATGACTTGAAACATGAAAAATTTATTGATAGCAGAGAATCTGCTGGCATTACTTATGATGAATGCCACAGCGACCCTTCCTGGGGAGATATTAATAGCGATGGCTATCTTGACCTATTTATTACATCAATATATCCCAACCGTAGAAGCTATCTTTATCTAAATAATGGTGATAAAACTTTTACTGATATTTCATATTTGGCTGGTGTGCGAACTTTCAATTCTTGGGGAGCTGCATTTTCAGATTATGACAATGATGGTGATTTAGATTTGCTGGTTTGTAGCAGTGAAGGTATTCATCTATTCAGAAATGAAAGTAAAGGTCAAAACTGGCTGGGAGTACAAATTTTAGATAAAAATGGGAAGACTCCAATTATTGGTACACGAGTTGAAGTTACACAAGACAAATTAAGACAGATTCGTGAAGTTCAAGGTGGAAAAGGTACAACAAATCAGCATAGTCAGACATTGTATTTTGGTTTTCCCAATAAGGATAATGTTGATATAAAAGTGAGATATTTGGATAGGAAAGAGATGAGTTTGCAAAATCAGAAATTAAATCAGGTAGTAAAGATAGTGTATGAATAATTAAGTTCGTCACGGAATGGTCCGTGACGACTCGGTTAAATGGAATGGTCCATGAGGACTCGGTGAACTCAGTTAAGCTAGCTAAAAACAAAAGGAGCTGTCAGGGATTCACCCTTCGTCCCGATTGAATCGGGACTACGAAGAATGGACCATTCCATGACAGTCATTCATTTGTGTCATGGTGTGGACCATGACACCCCCGAAGATGAAGAAAATAATTGTAATTTGCGGTCCAACAGCTGTTGGAAAAACAGAGCTTTCAATAAAACTGGCAAAAAAATTCCCTCTGGAAATTATCTCTGCTGATTCAAGGCAGATTTACAGATTTATGAATATTGGAACTGCAAAACCAAAGCCAGATATTCTTGCTGAAATTCCTCACCATCTTATTGATATTAAAAATCCAGATGAAAAATACACAGCAGGGGATTTTACAAAAGATGCTGATAGGATTATATCTAAAATATACGAAAGAGGAAAAATCCCTTTTATTGTTGGCGGTACAGGTTTTTATATCAAATCACTTTTATATGGATTATGTAGGACTCCAAAAATTCCAATAAATATCAGAATGGATTTGCAAAAACAGGTAAAGGAGAAAGGCTCACAATACTATTATGAAGAATTGAAAATAATTGACCCAATTGCAGCAGAAAAGATTCATCCTAATGATTCCAAAAAAATAATTCGGGCACTTGAAGTTTATCAATTTACTGGCAACCCATTATCCAAATTTTGGAAGGAATTTGAATTAAATAAAAGATATAACCATTTTACGATTTATCTAACCGAAGACAGACAAATTTTATATAAAAGAATAAATGACCGGATTGATAAGATGATTTCTGATGGGCTTCTTAATGAGACGAAAAATCTTATTAGAAAGGGTTTCACTGAAGAAAGCGTTGGGATGAATTCACTCGGATATAAAGAATTATTAAGTTATATTAATAATAAATCAGATTGGGATACAACTGTAAATTTAATAAAACAACACATGAGGAATTATGCCAAAAGACAATTTACTTGGTTTGCAAAACAGGAAATAGATTTGACAATAAATGCATCAAATCTTAACTTATTAAGTATAGAAGAAAAAATAGCAAAATTTTTAAAGAGTTAATTATGCATATTGCGATTGTAAATTCTTACAAAATTTCAGATAAAGAGTATAAAGCTGAACTGTATCAATTAATGCAAGAAAGAAAATCAAAGAATGTAACACTGCAGTTAAAGAAATTAGCTATAAATAATTTAATTGATGCAATCCTGCTCAAGGAAGAATCTCAAAAAGTTGACCTTCCCATTAACGAACAGGAGGTTCAATACCAATTTATAGAGATACAAAATCAATATTCTTCATCTGATGAATTCTCTGACCAGATGAAGAAGTATTCTTTAACAACTGACAAACTTATTGAGCATATTAGAAATAATATTCGCGTTAAACAATTTATCAAATCCCATTTTATTAATAAAGTCAAGATTGAACATAACAAAATATCTGAATATTATGAAGCTCATAAGCATGATTTCATAATTCCTGAAGAGATAAAAATTTGCCATATTTTGGTAAAGGATGATGGCCTGAATTCCTTTCAAAAGATTGAGGAAATAAGTAAGAGATTATATAATAAGGATGATTTTTGTGAAATCGCAAAGGAGTATTCCGATTGCCCGAGTGGGAAAGATGGTGGTAATTTGGGTTATATTCAACGAGGGAAAATTCTAAAAGAACTTGAGGATGTTGCCTTTTGTCTACCAATTGGGCAAATTACAGGTCCTATCAAAACAAGGTTTGGCTATCATTTTGTAAAAGTTATGGATAAAAAAAAATCACGAATTCCAGAATTTAAAGAAATAAAAGATGCATTAAAAAAACAATTGGAAAGAATAACAGGAGAATTGGAATTATTAAAACATATTAGAAAGCTAAGGGCAAATGCTGATATAATAATTAACCACGAATATCTATGATAACAATAAAAAAAGTTATTTTAATTGTCCTTGATGGAGTTGGAGTTGGAGAACTTCCTGATGCAAATTTATACAATGATGAGGGCAGTAATACAATAGCAAATACTGCATCCAGATGTAACGGGTTATTCTTACCAAATCTTCAAAAATTAGGTTTGGGAAATGTTACAAAAATAAAAGGTGTTAAAGAAGAAAATGCTCCTATTGGCAATTGGGGAAAAGCAGCAGAAATTTCAGCAGCAAAGGACAGCACTTCTGGTCACTGGGAAATTATGGGAATACCAACCTTAAAGCCATTTCCTACATATCCTGATGGATTTCCAAAACAAATTATTGATGAATTCATTCGGAAAACAGGATGTAAAGGGATACTCGGCAATAAGGCTGCTTCAGGTACAGTTATTATTAACGAGTTGGGAGAAGAGCACTTAAAAACAAAATATCCTATCATTTATACTTCTGCTGATAGCGTATTTCAAATTGCCTGCCATGAAAATATTTATTCTGTAGAAGAGCTATACAAGATGTGTGAAATTGCAAGAAATAAAATATTAATCGGCGATAATAGAGTTAGCAGAATTATTGCAAGACCTTTTATCGGAACAGAAAATAATAACTTTGTTAGAACACCGCGCAGAAAAGATTTCTCTATTAGTCCTCCAGAAAGAAGTGTATTAGATAGATTAAAAGAAAATGAACATAATGTTGTTGGAATTGGTAAAATTGGAGACCTTTTTAATTTTAATGGTCTTACTGATTCTATTCACACTCATCATAATGAAGAGGCAATGAAGGAAATTATATCTCAAATGAATCGTTTGGATGAAGGGTTGTTCTTTGCTAATTTGCCAGATTTTGATACGATGTGGGGGCATAGAAATAATTATTCTGCTTTTGCAAAAGGATTGGAAAAATTTGATAATTGGTTACCAAAATTTATGGAAATAATGAGCAAAAAGGATATTCTAATTATCACTGCTGACCATGGTTGCGACCCAACTACAGAAAGTACTGACCATTCAAGAGAATATATACCAATATTGGTTTATGGTAAATCTGTAAAAAATGGTGTAGATATTGGAATCAGAAAAACTTTTGCTGATATAGGAGCAACGGTTTCTGAAATTTTTCAAGTTCCTTTGCCCAAAATTGGAAAGAGTTTTTGGAAGGATATTAAGAATTAAACTATTATAAAAAAATTCTATCTAATTAAGTGCTATTTTTATGAGCTGTCAGGGACCAATCCCTGACAGCAGAGAATTCCCAATTGAGATAAAAAAGTAGCAACAGGATAAATCTATTGCTACCCACCAGATGGTGGGTAGATTCGGGTTTATCCCGAATTGAGATAAAAAAGGGATTTTCATATGAAACATACATGTCCCGAAAACAAATCTGGACACAAAGGAGCATGAAAATGGCATTGAGCATTCCCAAGCTGGGGCTTGGGAATGAGAGTTTACATTTTTTTTCTTTGTGTCTTTGTGGCGAAAGGATTTTCAGATGAAAAAAATATTTTTATTATTAATGTGTTTATCGTTATTATTATATGGATGTATCTTTGAAATAACAAATGGTGACAATTCTGATAGTGAAATAATACAAATTTCAAATGTCATTGAAGGTATCTTTAGTGCTTATAATACCTCAAATGTCAATGCTATTATGGCTTTTTTTGATGATAATTTCTTACATAATTCTAAAGATTACAATGATGAATGGAATATTTGGAATCAAAGAATTGGTGGGAATGCAAAGATTATCAATTTGTATGTTGAAGTTTACGGTAATTATGCAAATGTGTCTTTTACACTAAACCTTAATGGAATAAATTATTATGTGCCAGCTGATGGATATGGTGATGTAACTTATTTACGAAAGATAAATGGAATCTGGAAAGTCTATGGAAATCAGGATAGTTCAAATGAGAGATATTCCATAACAGTAGAGTCCGAACCACCTGGTGCAAATATTTATTTCAATGAGCAGAATATTTACCATTTAACACCATATACAATTAATTATGTTTCAGAAGGGACTTATACAATTGGTGTTTATCTGAGAGATTATAATGAGGAAACCAGAACAGTTTATGTTGATGAAGATACAACAGTTTCAATTGATTTAGAATGGCCAGTAAATCCTCCAATAATAAATATTGATTCTCCTGAAAATGGCCAAATTATAAATGGAGATGAATTTAAACTTCAAGGTTATATTCCATTTTTTTATGGTGATAAGGCAACACTTAATTTGAATGGCGATGAACAGGTAATTGAGGTTTATTGTGGAGATTTCAATCAGTGGATTTCGATAACTGAACAGGAGAATGAATTTTATCTTAGAGCAACTAATGATAACGGAAACACAGGTGTTTCTGATGTGTTTACAATATACAAGGATGAACAGGCATATGATTTACGAATTGAGCTTTACTGGGATACAGATGAAACTGATGTTGAC
>JAYEOL010000012.1:0-2031 GCA_034722995.1 Candidatus Cloacimonadota bacterium
TTAGCAGTTCTTTTTATTGAAATATCATCAGAATGATAAAATCTATCCTTAATAATTTCAAGATACCAAGCACAATAGTCATTCCAGAAAAAGTTGTATAGTATATGAGCAGCATCATTAAATCTATATTCATCATAAGCTTTTGATATCTCATAAATAACTGTATGTAAGCGGTGTAATATCCATCTGTCAGCTAAATCTATTGTCATATCTTCTGGTTCAGGCATTCCGGCAATATTCTCTGCATTTGTTATTGCGAACCTTGCAGCATTCCAAATTTTATTTGCGAAATTCCTGCCTGTTTCAATAAGAGAATCAGTATAAACGACATCATTACCTTTAGGAGTATTAAATACCATACTAAAACGCAAAGCATCTGCACCAAATTTTTCAATCACATCAATCGGATCTGGAGAATTTCCCAAAGATTTACTCATTTTTCTTGATTTTTCATCTAGAACCATTCCGTGAAGGAACACATTTTTGAATGGAATCTTTTTCATAAATTCCATTGAGGCCATTATCATCCTCGCAACCCAGAAGAAAATAATTCCAGGGTCTGTAACCAATAAATCTGTCGGATAGAAATAATTTAGTTCTTTTGTTTTTTCGGGCCAACCCATTGTGGAAAAGGGCCAAAGCCAGGAAGAAAACCATGTATCCAATACATCTGGGTCTTGGGTGAACTTATCTCCATTGCATTTTGTACATTTATCAGGAGCCTGTTTTGCAACAAACATTTCACCACATTTATCACAATAATAGGCAGGAATACGATGCCCCCACCAGATTTGCCGAGAGATACACCAATCACGAATATTTTCCATCCAATTATAATAAACCTTTTCCCAGGGAGATGGTTGAAATTTTATTTTACCTTCTCTTACCACTTTAATTGCCTTATTTGCTAAAGGTTTCATCTTTACAAACCACTGATTTGAAAGATATGGCTCAATAACAGTATGACACCTATAACAATATCCGATACTATGAGAATATTTCTCAGTTTTCTCAAGTAATTTTCTTTCTTTTAAATCTTCTACAACCTTTTCTCTGCATTCAAAACGATTCATTCCCTCATAGTCAATACCAGCATTTCTATTCATAACGGCTTTTTCATCCATAATTAAAATCTGTTCTAAATTATGACGCAATCCCATTTTAAAATCATTTGGGTCATGTGCGGGAGTTACTTTTACACCTCCGGTTCCAAATTCCTTCTCAACATAATCATCAGAAATTATTGGAACTTCTCGCTCAACAAGCGGAATGATAACTTTCTCACCTATCAAATGTTTATATCTTTCATCTTTTGGATTAACTGCAACTGCAGTATCTCCCAGCATTGTTTCTGGTCTGGTTGTTGCTACAGTTACAAATTCGTTTGTTCTATTTTTAACAGGATATTTGATATACCAGAGGTAGGATTCCAGCTCTTCATAATCAACTTCATCATCTGATAAAGCAGTTTCACATCTTGGACACCAATTTATAATATATTTCCCTTTGTATATTAATCCTTTTTTATAGAGACGGATAAAAATTTCCCGAACAGCATTTGAAAGACCTTCATCCATTGTAAATCTTTCTCGTCGCCAATCACAGCTTGCTCCTAATTTCTTCAACTGTTCAATAATTCTATCCCCTTTTTCCTCACGCCATTTCCAGATAAGTTTTACAAGTTCTCCTCTGCCAATATCGTAACGAGTTTTGCCTTCATTTGCTAATTCCCTTTCCACTACATTTTGAGTTGCAATACCAGCATGGTCAGTTCCTGGCAGCCACAGAGTTTCATATCCTTGCAATTTTTTATAGCGAATCATAATATCTTGCAAAGTATTATTAAGAACATGTCCCATATGCAAAATTCCAGTTACATTTGGAGGTGGTATCACAATTGTATAAGACTTTTTCTTGGGATTAATCTCTGCATTAAATAAATTTTTTTCTTGCCAGAATTTATACCATTTTGATTCAATCTCTTTTGGATTATAGACTTTCTTCATCTGTTTCATAGAAACTCCTAATAGA
>JAYEOL010000012.1:2131-5462 GCA_034722995.1 Candidatus Cloacimonadota bacterium
GATCTTTTTAAAAATTTGACGAACTCTTTCTCGTGATAATCCTAACTCTCTTGCAATTTGAGCAAAATTTTTTCCTTTATCATCTTCACCGAATCCAAAATATTCCTTTATTATATGTGCATCTCTTGGACTGAGCTTACTAATTTTTTTATTGATTTTTTCTTTAATTTTCTTTCTATAGTAAATCTTTTTAGGGTCATCTTGATTTTCTTGAAGGCTTGTGTCGGTTATTTTACGAGCCCTAATTCTTGATAACGCATCTGGATATTCTCTGAGTCCGCTGAGATTTCTTTTTGAGTAAGTAATTTCATCAAGAGATATAATATCAGTTTGTTGAGCAATTAAATCTTGAGCCTTTTTCTCCTTAATATTAACCTCTTTTGCTAATTCTTTAAGGCTTGCCTCATCGCCTTCAGATGCACGATGTTTTTGTTTCGCAGATTCAATCTTACTAAGAGTTGATAAAGTTTTTGCAGGAATCCTTATCAATCTATTCTTTTCATAAATAGCATACTGGATAGCCTGCTGAATCCACCATACCGCATAGGTTATAAGTTTTGTATTTCGTTTTACATCAAATCTTTTAATTGCCTTTATAAGTCCGATATTCCCTTCACTAATTAGTTCGGAAAGAGTCAATCCCTTGCCTTGAAATTTGCTTGCGACTCTTACGACAAACTTTAGATTACTTTCTATTAGCTTATTCATTGCGGATTGGTCACCGTTTTGTGCCTTTATAATCAATTGTTTCTCTTCTTCTCTTGATAGAATTGGTATATCTGCAATATCTGAAAGATACTTTTGTAAGCCTTTATCTTCTGCAGGGTTTTCCATTATACTTTTATCCCGATATATTGAAATTTTTTATAATTGAATAATTCTAAAGGGCCTGCCTTTCGTCCTTCGTAGTACTACGGAGAATGGATTAGAATGAAAAGCAAATATAGTCATCAATATTTTGATATGAATGTTATATTCCCCAATCTTATTTTACTTATAAATGGAACTAAACTAAACAAAACAATTTTAACAAATAAAATAAAAAAATTGCTATACTGAAATATATTCAACTTATCTGATTTTTATTGCAATATAATGATAATAATTTTTTCCTGTTAAGACATACAATAAAATTGAACTTTTATCTTCTTTTTTCAAATTTTCAATTAAAGAATAATAATCATCAGTATCTTTAATTTCTTGATAATCAATTTCAAGAATCACATCACCAAGAGAAAGTTCAGATTCATCTGCCGGTGAATCAACAATTATTTTAGAGACCATAGCTCCTTTATCCGCAGAGATTTTCATTCGTTTTGCAAAATCAGAATCAATATCTTGAACTTCTATTCCGAGCCATTTATTTGTATCCTTTTGTTTAGACTCTTTCTTTGCTACTGAAGTTTCTGGATAAGCTTCTAATTTTGCTTTTTTTATTAGTTCCTTACCTTTGCGGATAATCTTAATATCCACCTTATCCCCGACTTTTGAATTCGCTACCATTAATCTGAATTTACTTAAATTTTTAACTGGCTTGCCATCAAACTCAATTATAACATCACCTTTTTTCAATCCAGCTTTTTC
The DNA here is from genome assembly GCA_034722995.1 of Candidatus Cloacimonadota bacterium. Taxonomy (NCBI): domain Bacteria; kingdom Pseudomonadati; phylum Candidatus Cloacimonadota; species Candidatus Cloacimonadota bacterium. The sequence goes on from JAYEOL010000012.1 coordinate 3,716, forward strand.
TGCAGGAGTATCTTTTTCTACCTTTCCTATTATAACCCCTTGCAATGAAGCAAGGTTTAGATTTTCCTGTAAAGACGGGGTAATCTCCTGTGGGAGAATACCCAAATATGCTCGCTCAACATAACCTTTCTCAATCAAATCATTGGCTACAGCTTTTACAATATTTATAGGAACAGCAAATCCAATACCAACATTTCCACCACTAACTGTTGAAATTGCTGCATTAACACCTATAACTTTTCCATCAATACCTACGAGTGGACCTCCACTGTTTCCTGGATTAATAGCAGCATCTATTTGAATATAATCTTGATAAAGTGGGGATTTGCTCCCAAATGATAGACCTGCCCTACCTTTAGCACTAACTACACCCACTGTAACAGTTCCACTTAGATTCTCTGAAAATGGGTTTCCAATAGCGATTACCCAATCCCCTACTTCAATATCATCGGAATCTCCTAATGGGGCAACATTGACTTCTTGGGCTTTTTCTACCTCAATTTTAATTACTGCCACATCTGTCTTATCGTCTAATCCAATTATTTCAGCATCATATTTCTCTTTATCAAAAAGTGTTACAGTAACTTTGCCTTCTTTGCTTTTCCCGACAACATGATTATTGGTAAGGATATAGACCTTTCTGCCATCTTGACGGAAAATAAAACCTGAGCCCATTCCAGTAAATTTTCTTTTTCTTTTATCTGGTTGAGATGGTTCAGGTGGGAAAAAGAACTTAAAAAAGTCATCATCAAAAGGAAATGGGGATTTGAAAGCAAGGTATGGACTTTCCTCTTCCCATTCAACTTTGATACTAACAACTGTTTCCCGAATATCTTTTACAATACTCACAAAAGGACTATGTCCTGTCTCATTAATACCTAACTGTGGAATAGCAAATAATGGATATGAAACAATAATTAATATAAACAGAATAACTACGGATGATTTATATTTTATCATTTTATTCACCTATGAATGATATTAACTCTATATTAAGATTTTGATATTTATGCTTTTTTCACTCTTCCGCTTTTTATACATTGGGTACAAACCCACATCTTTTTAATCACACCATTAACATTTACTTTTATGTGTTGCAAATTTGGGTTCCATCTTCGTGGAGTCCTTCTATCTGATTTACTTCTATTTTTGCCAAACATTGGTGCTTTCCCGCATATCTCACACTTCCGTGCCATCTTAACTCCTAAAAAAATTCACTCTTAATAAGTTGACATAATTTTAATTTACAAAATTTTAAAGCAAGTTTTTTAAAAAACTATCTTAGAAAATTCCATAAGCAAGCAAGAAATTAAATTTCTATCCACCCTAAATGTAGCCAGCTGATTGACATTCCAATGTTGATTTCTTCACCATATAGGTAATCTTTTGAAAACTACATAATCCCACTATTTATCTATAACCATAAGGAATTTAAGATCTTTATGGAACTTTCTAAATTTAGAAGATAAAAAAAAATTTGGCAGTCTGCTTTTTTTTTCAAAAATTGACTTTATATTTCTGAGGGAGAAAGAAAATGAGCAAAATAAAATATTTAGTTTTAATATTTCTCACTGTGCTGATTTCTACCACCACCTTCGCTGCAGAATACATTGTCCCTAAAAAACCAGCTTCTGTTGATGTGGCGGATATTGATTTGGATGGGGATTTGGATATTGTTTTGGGTCACGATCAGCATGGAGAGGATTATTGGGGACAAGTAAGTATTTTAGAAAACAATGGAAGTGGA
>JAYEOL010000013.1 GCA_034722995.1 Candidatus Cloacimonadota bacterium
CTCTGTAGCCTGCCCCGTAAGGAAGAATGACTGTATCGGGTGGTTTTGAAATATTGTGACCAAACAACTCCTGAATGTAATGAATATCAACACCACTTTCTAACCCAACGCCTTCATTTGATAGTTGTCTAAACTTTTTACTGCTTCAAAGGTGATTTCTGGATTTATCTCATAACCGATTCCGTTTCTTTTTAGATCTGTAGCAGCTAATAGAGTAGTTCCGCTACCAACAAATGGGTCAAGAACAGTTTCACTTATATAACTAAAAGCTTTAATTAATCTAAAAGGAAGTTCATAAGGAAATGGTGCAATATGCTTACGACTATCACCACTTGCTTGTGGTTTCATTATCCAGACATCGCTTTTTTTTATAGATAGCCAGAATTCCTTGTCTAATTTTGACTGTTCCTTTTGTTCTTTCGTTAGATGTCCGTATTTGCTGAAGCCCTTCTTATTAGGTTTATCAAATTCTAAGATGAATTCGTGCATATTATTTATTAGAATTCCACCTGGATAAGGGTATGTTCCAAAATGTGCTCGGACGGCATTTGTTTTGTGCCATACTATATCCCTTTTAAAAATAAATCCTATTTTTTCACACACATCTATTGTTCTGCCTACTAAATTCAAAGTTCTAAAACCCCCATTTTCTAATCTTATAGGAAGGTTCATAATATTTATGAATGCTTTTCTACCTGGCTGTAAAACTCTATATACTTCTTTCCAAACTTCACTGATTTTATCAAACCATTCATCAATATTATGAATATTTCCAAGGTCTCCATCAATAGGTTCTCTTGAATACATTTTTGTATCAAAGTATGGTGGTGATGTAATCATTAAGTGAACACTGCTATCCTGCAAGTCGTCCATTTTCATTGAATTTTTTACAAATACTTTTTGGGTTGTTTCATTTATCTTAATAACATTTAATTCTTCAATATGTATTTCTTTCTTTTTCCGTTCAGGCTCGGGCTGACCGAGACTAATGTGTTTTGATTTCAAATTTTGCTCATACTTCTTCAATTCTCGCAAGTCAAAACGCATCTGGCCACTTGCAGAAATTTGTGCTTTTATAGTTTGCATCTTTACAAAGTCATGAAGCATTCTTACAGATATATTAAGATATTTAGCGGATTCAATCGCTGAAAGGTATTTTCTTTTTTTATAATCTAATGATTCCATATATGATTTTAAATCTCCATTCTAAAATATTTCCCACTTCCCTTTGCTAAAACCTCTCCATTTTTATTTTGAATCTTTGCTTTTACATAAAATACTTTAGGGGATTGCTTTTCAAACCAGGCTCTCGCGATGAGTTCCTTTCCTATCTCAATTTTTTTGACATATTTAATATTCATTTCTGCTGTTACTGCATATATCCCTTTATGTTCAATTAACTTTGCCATTACTTCATCAAGGATGGTGGCGGTAATACCGCCATGCAAAATACCTGGCCAGCCTTGATATTCTTCTTTAGGAATCCATTTTGTGATTGCCTTATCATTTTTATAAGAGAATCTTAGCTTTAGGCCGATAGGATTTATTTCTGAGCAACCAAAACAGCGATTAACTAATTTTTCCATAATTTAGATAACCCTTAATCATTATATCCTTGTCTACTTTTTTGTAAGATATATCAGTTAAATCAATTCCAATTTGAAGCTTTTCGCAATCAAATGATTTGAACCACCCGTTCTCCGTCCCGATGAAATCGGGACGAAGGGTGAAGAGAAATTTATCAGAGCCGCCTAAAATTTTAGGAGCCACAAAGAGCAAAATTTTGTCAATTAATTTCTCTTTCAATAAATTCGTTATTAAAGTAGGACCTGCTTCAACCATTATTTGAGAAATTTCATTTTTGTAACATTTATTCATAATTTGGTGCAGATTTAGAAATCCATTTTCTTCATCAACCTGCCAGATTTTTACATTTTTTGAATGCCAAAAGTCTATCTTCTCATTGTTAGATTTAGAGCTTGTTGCTATTATTGTGTGAATTTTATCCGCTGATTGGATAACATAAGAATCCGGATTTATATTTAGATAAGAATCAAGAATAATTCTTATTGGATGTTTGGGATTTTTGATATTATAACGAACGGTAAATTTAGGATTGTCAGCATTCACCGTATTGACCGTACTCAAAATTGCATCTACTTTGTTGCGGAGTTTATGAACTGTTTCTCTTGATTTTTCGCAGGAAATCCATCTGGAATTACCATTATCTTTAGCCATTTTTCCATCAAGAGAGATTGCTGCTTTAGCGATAATAAATGGACGTTTTTTTGTTATGTATGTAATATAGGCTTCGTTTTGTTTTTTAAATTTTTCTGGCATCAAATTTGAAAATACTTTAATTCCTGCTGATTTTAATCTTTCAATTCCTTTCCCATTTACAAGCTGGTTTGGGTCTTTTGCACCAATTACTACTTTTTTGATTTTTGCTTTTATAATTGCATCAGTGCAGGGAGGAGTTTTTCCAAAGTGGACACACGGTTCAAGTGTTATATACATTGTTGAATTTTGAGCTTCATCTCCAGCTTGTTTTAATGCCTGGATTTCAGCGTGGTCTTTTCCTGCTGGTTGTGTGTATCCTTTGCCAATGATTTTCCCATTATTAGCAATAATAGCGCCAACAAAAGGATTTGGCGAGGTTTTTCCCCTGGCTTTTTCTGCAAGCGTGAATGCTTTTTCTAAGAAAGCTATATCGGTTTTTTTCATCTTCTCTTTGGTGCGGAGTGCGAAAACGATCCGCCAACTGGCGGAGAACTTTTCGTCTCGACTGGTCGGGACTGAAAGTTCGTCGCTTCGCTCCTCGTTTCAGCACTCCATCGTTTCTATTTATAATATAATTTAATGTAGAATCTCTGTGCCTCTGTGGCTAACATTTTTACTGCCGAAATTCTCTTAAATATAATATTTCTTTAAGTTCAGTTGGTAAATTTTTTACAAATTCTTTTTCTTTCGGATACACTCTTAATGGATTTATATCAATGCCACCACGCCGATTGTATTTACAAAGAACCATAATTTTTTCAGGCTGAATTTTATTAATAAGATGAAAAAGAATCCGTTCACAGCATACTTCGTGAAATTCTTGATGATTGCGATACGAGACAATATATTGCAAAAGTGATTCTTCTGTAATCTTTTTTTTATTAGCAAGATAGTAGATATAAACAGCTCCCCAGTCTGGTTGGTCAGTTATTGGGCAGTTTGATTTTAGTAAATTTGACATCAAGAAATGTTCTTTTTTCTCTACCTGCTCCATTTGAAGTAAATCTGTGTTTACCTCATATTGAAAAGGATTTTTAGGTTTTAATTCATCAATACATTTGAACTTTTTTGCTAGATCAAATTTTTGATTAAGATCTTCATAAGTTGTAATAATAAGTTTTATGTTTGCTGAGTTCAAGGCAGATTTTAAATCATTCTTAATTTTTATAATTGCTTCTTTTAGATTTTCAAAGACAGCCATATTAAAAGAATTCAAATACAGTTTTAGCGATTTGCTCTCAATCAGAAATTCTGATTCAGAAGGATATTTAATTCTAAGAATTCCAACAAATGGTTTGCCTGATTTTTCTAAGAATGAGAATTCGTAACAATTCCATATATCTATACCAGAGAAAAGGATATTTTTCGTATCCCAGCCAATATTCTGTCTTCCGATTTTTCGTGGAATTGGTTTTAGTAATGTTGAATCTGGCTTTGTGATAAGATATTCGTTCATTAAAAATAATTAGAGACAATTACATTTTTTCCTGTATTTCTCTTTTCAGTTTTTCTATAAACTCATTTAGCTGAAATGTACCCAAATCCCCTTTCAGATGTTTTCGTACTGAAATATTTTGATCCTCAATCTCTTTATCACCAACAATAATCATATATGGAATTTTTTCTTTTTCTGCTTCTCTAATCTTATATCCGACTTTTTCATTTTGCAGATTAATTTTAGCACGAATATCTGAATCAATTAACTCATCAAGGATTTTCTTTGCATAATCAAAATGATTATTACTAATTGGAATTACTTTTACCTGAACAGGAGCGAGCCATAGAGGGAAGTTTCCAGCATAATGCTCAATCAGAACACCAAAGAATCTTTCTAAAGAGCCGAGCAAGGCGCGGTGAATCATAAATGGACGATGCTCAGAATTATCCTCTCCAATGTAAGTCATATCAAAGCGCTCAGGAAGATTGAAGTCAAACTGAATCGTGGTGCATTGCCAGGAACGGTCAAGAGCATCTTTTATTTTTATATCAATCTTCGGTCCGTAGAATACGCCCTCACCAGGGTCAATTTTATAAGGTAGTTTTGAAATATCTAATGCTTTCTTTAAAGACTTAGTTGCTTTTTCCCAGTCCTCTTCTTTACCAACAAATTTATCAGGTCTGGTAGAAAGGAAGATTTCAAACTTTTTAAATCCAAAAGCTTTGAGAAAAAACATAGAAAAATCCAATAATTTTACAATCTCATCCTCAAGTTGCTCTGGTGTGCAAATGATATGCGCATCATCTTGAGTAAATCCACGAACACGCATAAGTCCATGCAAAACGCCAGAACGTTCATAACGATATACGGTTCCAAGTTCTGCATATTTTATTGGCAGTTCTCTATAACTTCTCAGCTTTGATTTGTAAATCATAATATGGAATGGGCAGTTCATCGGCCTGATGAAATAATCCTGTTCATCAATTTTCATGGGAGCATACATACTTTCATAATAGAAATCAAGATGACCACTTGTTTTCCACAGATTAGCTTTTCCAATATGTGGTGTATAGACAATGTCGTAGCCTGCTTTGTAATGTTCTCTTTTCCAGAAATTCTCAATAATATCACGGATTATTCCACCTTTTGGATGCCAATGAACCAATCCAGCACCGACTTCATTATAGAAACCGAATAAATCCAATTCTCTGCCAAGTTTTCTATGGTCTCGTTTTTCTGCCTCTTCTAATTTTAGCAAATGAGCTTTCAATTCTTTTTCAGTTGGAAATGAAATTCCATAGATTCGCTGAAGCATTTTATTTTTTTCATCTCCACGCCAATATGCACCAGAAACCTTTAATAGTTTGAATGCCTTGACTTTATTCGTAGATATAAGGTGTGGTCCTCTGCACAAATCCACAAAATCACCTTGAACATAGATAGATATTGTTTCACCGGCAGGCAGTTCATTTATCAATTCTACTTTATAATTTTCACCCTGTAGTTCAAAGATTTTAAGAGCATCAGCCCGAGATATTTCTCTTCGCTCAAAATAGAAGTTTTTCTTGATGATTTTTTGCATTTCTTCTTCAATTTTCTTTAAGTCACTGTCTGTAAATGGGGTCTTTTTATCAAAATCATAATAGAAACCATTATCTATTGCTGGTCCGATAGCTACTTTTACATCTGGATAAAGTCTTTTAACTGCCTGTGCCATAATATGAGCGGTG
>JAYEOL010000014.1:0-2996 GCA_034722995.1 Candidatus Cloacimonadota bacterium
AATAGGATGCTCAAAAAACATTCCTGAATTCAGTGGCGAAAAAGCCTTTCAATACTTAGAAAAGCAATGTTCATTCGGTCCAAGAAATCCTAATTCTGATGGGCATCTTTTGTGCAAAAATTACCTGATAAATTTTTTAGAAGAGAATGGAGCAGAAGTAAAAACTCAGGAGTTTTCTGAAAAAGTTAGAGACGAAATCTACAATCTCACAAATATAATCGCTACTTATTATCCACAAAGACAAACACGAATTTTTATTGGAGCACATTGGGATACCCGACCCTGGGCAGATTTGGATAGTTTGGAAGAAAATCGTCATTTACCCATTCCTGGTGCAAATGATGCAGCATCAGGTGTAGCGGTGCTTTTTCATTTAGCTGAAATTTTGAATAAATATGAGCCACCATTATTTGGAATAGACCTTCTCTTTTTTGACGGCGAAGATGCAGGAACTCAAGGAACAAATAACGAGTGGTGTTTGGGTTCAAAACATTTTGTGAACAATTACAAAGGCAGAGAACCTGAAGCAGTAATTATTATTGATATGATTGGAGATAAAGATTTGAATATAGAGATTGAAGGCTATTCTTATAGAAATTCCCCCGAATTATTGGAAAAAATATGGAAAATAGCCAGAGCACGAAACATACCAAATTTCAGCACAAAAATCTCCAACTTCATATACGATGACCATTATCCGTTTTTAGAAAAAGGATTTAATGCCATTGATATAATTGATTTTGATTATCCGTACTGGCATACCTTACAAGACACCCCAGATAAATGCAGTGCTCAAAGTCTACAAATAATTGGAAATGTGCTAACAGAATTCATTTATAAATCAAACGAGAGGTAACAAATAAAGATAATGAATAAAATCTTTACAAAAGATGAACGAAAAATTATTGTTTTCCTTATTGCATTTCTTGCGCTTGGGCTGATAGTTGTTAATGCAAGAAATCTTATCCAAACTGTTAATACTAAAGATAAGGAAAATATTCAGGATAGCTTAGAAGTTGTTATTGAAAAATCTCATACTGTGCCAAAAATCAATATAAATGAGGCAGATATAGAAACTCTGTCGGAGTTGCCTGGAATAGGCCCTAAAAAATCTAAGACAATTTTTGATTATAGAGAACAAATTGGAGAATTCAAGTCTTTGATAGAACTCACAAAGGTAAAAGGGATTGGCAAAAAGACACTTGCGAAACTCCTCCCCTATCTTGAAATGATTGGTGATTCAGCAGAAGTGAGGGCATTCTTTACTAAAGACAAATCAATAAAAATTTTAGGAAAAGTAAATATCAATACTGCATCTAAATCTTACTTAATGTCTCTTCCTGGTATTGGTGAAGGTAAAGCAAATGCAATAATTGAATATCGTAAAAATAATGGTCCTTTTAAATCTATTGAGGAGATAAAAAATGTGAAAGGAATAGGAAAGGGAATATTTGAAAAAATTGAGGACAAAATTGAAGTTTCCGAATAAAAACTGAAGTAAAGGGGTAAGAAGTATGATAACACTTAAAGAGATAAAAAATGCTTTAGGACAGCATAAAGAGGAGATTAAGAAAGAATACAAAGTTAAAGAGATCGGTATTTTTGGTTCGTATGTAAGAAATGAGCAAAAAGGCAAAAGTGATGCGGATATACTTGTAACATTTTACGAACCCATCGGATTATTTGAATTTTTAGATTTAGAAGAATATATTGAAAAGATAATTGGAATAAAGGTTGACCTTGTTTCAAAAAATGCATTAAAATCTATTATTGGAAAGTATATCTTGAAAGAGGTTGTTTATATATGAAATATACATGTCAGCAAGCCGACACAAGGAGCATGAAAATTTACTAATTTTAATAATGCAACAGGATAAACCTGTTGCTACCCGCTCGCTAGCTGGTGGGTATCCCCAATTGAATTGGGGACGGGTTTATCCCGAATTGAAATACAAAGGATTTTCAAATGAAAACACGAGAGTTAAAGATTATACAAATAAACTAATGTGAAAACATTCTTATAAAAAATTCAAAAGACTCATTAAGGCAAAATAACATGACAGAGAAAGAAGATTTCATCCCAACGCCCTCTTTAGCAAAATTGTATGAAGAACAAGATAATTACAAACAAGCATTGGAAATATATCAACAACTTTTGGATAAAAAGAAGGATGATGAATTCCTGCAAAAAAAGGTTGAATACTTACAAGATATAATTCAAAATGTAAACAGGAAAGCACATGATAACATAGAAAGTTTTATCTTAAATAGGAAAAATAAGAAATTCTTCCAGATTTCAAAACCAAATAATAAACAAAAAAAACCAAACCAAAATGAACTTAATAAGATTATGAAAGCAAGTGGAGATTTATCAAGCTATCTTGCGGATAGATTCTCTGATTTAACCATTGACCAATTTTGCTCATTTCTTGTAAGTGTTCTTGGAAAAAATAGGAAACTAAAAGATATAAAACTCTCTGAAATACTAAATGCTTTGGAAAAACTTTAGCCCTTACTAAAGTAGTCATTCGTAGTCATTAGGTCATTAGTGGTCATTTATAGTGGTTAGGAGGAAGAATGAAATTAGAAGATTTGCAGGTTTATAGATTATCAATGGATATGGGAGAAAGGGTTTGGAAAATTGTTGATAAATGGAACTATTTTTCAAAAGATACTATTGGCAAGCAATTGGTGTGGGCAGTGGACTCGGTGGCTGCAAATCTGAGTGAAGGATTTGGAAGGTTTCATTTCAAAGAGAATAAACAGTTCGCTTATTATGCAAGAGGTTCCTTGTATGAAACAAAAACCTGGCTTACAAAAGCACACAATAGGAAGTTGATGAATGATGAGGAATTTCAATTATTCCAAAATGATGTTAATTCAATAGGAGTAAAATTGAATAATTATATCAATTCCATAGGTAAACAAAAAGGAACTTGCTAACCATAAATGACAATAAATGACACGAGCAAAGCGAGTAAATGACTATAAATGAC
>JAYEOL010000014.1:3096-5920 GCA_034722995.1 Candidatus Cloacimonadota bacterium
CATAGAATTTTTGGCGCAGTGGATAAAGTTACAGATTTAATTGCAATAGCAAAACCGCTTGGAGATTTGAAAGGATTATTTAAACATATTACAGAAGCTGGAATAAAAATCGCAGTTGCAACTTCTGACCTTGCGGAACGATGCGAAAAAATTATGGAAGCATTTGGCATCTTAGAGTATATCTCTACAATAATTGGTGCTGATAGCATAAAGAATGATAAACCTGCGCCTGATATGGTCCTAAAAATATGTGAGAATGTGAATATTCCTCCAGGACAAACTGCTGTGGTTGGCGATAATGTCTGGGACCATCAAATGGCAAAAAATGCTGGTTGTCCCCTATCTATTGGCGTTCTCACAGGAAAAGATGATTATGAAACAATGATAAAATTTGCTGATTGTGTGGTTGAATCAATTGATGATATAAAAATTGTTAATTGGTGAATTTGTTGACAACTCGCAAATTTACTAATCATTTTTAAATATTCTACAGTAAAATTATTTATCTGTGAATATCTGTGTTTACCCCGTGTAATATAAAACGCTTCACTATTACACGGGGTGAATCTGTGGCAAAAAAGGAAACCATGAGAAAAATAAACATTGCAAAAGAAAAAAACAGAATCATATCATTTATCAAAAAGTATGTTCATAATTCAGGATTCAAAAAAGGAATAATCGGCTTATCGGGTGGATTAGATTCATCCGTTTCTGCTTATTTAACAGTAGAAGCGCTTGGCAAAGAAAATGTCATCGGCATCTTAATGCCATACAAAACCATCTCTTCGCAATCTCTTGAAGATGGAAAACTCATTGCTGAAAATTTAAGCATAAAGTATTACATCCGCGAAATCTCTCCAATGGTTGACAGCTATTTTGACAAATATGAAAAAGATGCAAATGTTCTTCGTCGTGGAAACCGAATGGCTCGCGAAAGAATGTGTATCTTATATGACCTTTCTGCTAAGGAAAGTGCTCTGGTCATAGGAACAGGAAATAAAACTGAAATTTATCTTGGTTATGTGACACAATTTGGTGATTCTGCCTGTGCAATAGAGCCACTTGGTCATCTATATAAAACCGAAGTTTTGGAAATAGCAAAATTCCTAAATATTCCTTCGCAAATTATCAATAAAACCCCGAGTGCCGATTTATGGCAAGGACAAACTGATGAAGATGAACTTGGTATAAAATATGAAGTTGCAGATGAGATTCTTTACTTTATTCTTGATGAGAAACTTTCAAATGAAGAAATTATGAAAAAAGGCTTTTCAATTGATGAAATCGTTCACATAAAAAATTTAATGGAAAAATCAGAATTCAAACGCAGAATGCCATTATTATTAAATTAAATTTCAAATTACAAAACCCAAATGTCAAATGAAATCCAAATAAATAAATGTCAAATTATTAATACCAACTTCATTTTTCTGAATTTTTTGTAATTTTGATTTTGGAATTTATTTGTAATTTGAAATTTGTTATTTGTCATTTTCTTTCTCTTTGTGGTTAATAAATTATGATATAATATGAAGGTTAGTGTCTATTAGTGATAATTCATGGTTCAATAAAAAATATGAAAAAACTTATTGGAATCTTTCCACCAAAGCGATGCCAGATTTGCAAAAAACATCTGGCTAACAGAAAATGCTTAAAAACAAAAAGAAATATCTGTTTCCATTGCTGTAATCAAATTCGAATAAAGATGGAATGCCCTACAGAATGCAAATTCGCTCTTAAACAAAGTTCAAAAAAAGACGAGCTGATGCTTAATAACTACTCCGAATCAATTGCAGAGCAGCAGGAACTTATGAATCTACATATAAGAAAATGGATACATACAAAAAATCCCCTGTTCAATAATATGTCCCCTATAGAACTTGCAAGAACAAAGGATGGCAAAAGTCAAATAAATAAATTCCTTGAAAAATATGAATCAAAATTTAAATCAACTCTCAACTATAATTATGTTCGGGAAAAACTTTCAATTCCAATTAAAAAGAAAACCACTCTTAATCATGAAGAAATGGCTGAGAAATTTCTAAACTTAGTAATAAATTATGACTATGAAAGGACAACCCAACTTCTCGTTAATAGTAAAATATATAATAGTAAAGAACTTAAAACAAATTACCTTAAAAGAAACTTTCAAAATAAAGCTTTTAAAGCAATAAAAGTGTTTGACCTTATCCGTTCTGCTTTAAGCAAAGAACAAAACCAGGCGATTGTAGAATTTGAAATCAATGGTAAATATCCTCTATCAATCGTTTTGAAAAAAATCAACAATCAATGGAAGATAGATAAAAAAGTATTTGGTGAATCCGGCGTGGTGCTTTCTGAAAATGAATCTATCCAACGAGTTGCATATAAATATGCAAGTAAAAACTTTGATGGTGCTTATTCAGACTTGAAACAAAATCTCAAAATCTTTCCAGATTCTCCTGATTTGCATTATTATCTTGGTATCTATTACTCTACAAAAGGCAAAATAAAGGAAGCCAAACAATACTTCTTTAATGCTATGGAATTAGACCCAGATTTTGTTGAGGCGAAATATAACTATGCGTTCCTTTTTCAGTCAGAAGGGAATATGGAAAAAGCTCAACCAATCTATGAACAGATACTTCAACAAAAGGAAGATGTCAAAACATTAAATAATTTAGCGGTTATCTATGAGCATAATAATTCATTAGAAGAAGCGAAAATTCTTCTCAAAAAAGCCTTGAAATTGAACCCCACCTTTGAATTAGCACAAAAAAACCTGGAAAGAATTAGTGGTTTGCTCACGAAGACACATAAAAATATGAAAGCTACATGTCCTGAA
>JAYEOL010000014.1:6020-24807 GCA_034722995.1 Candidatus Cloacimonadota bacterium
AGCGAAAATTCTTCTCAAAAAAGCCTTGAAATTGAACCCCACCTTTGAATTAGCACAAAAAAACCTGGAAAGAATTAGTGGTTTGCTCACGAAGACACATAAAAATATGAAAGCTACATGTCCTGAATCCCCAATTTAATCGGGGATGGGACACCCCATTAAATAGGAAAGGATTTAACCCCAGTGAAATAGGAAGAAATTTCACGGGGCAGGCAAAGGAGAATGAAAATAACACACCCCCTCCGATGAATCGGAGACCCCTCTTAATAGAGGGGAATTCCAAAAAATCCCCTCTTGAGAGGGGTGGACATCCCGATTCATCGGGATGGACGGGGTGTGTAACCTGCCTGTCCGGCGTAGCTTTAGCGTAGACGGACGTGCTATTTTCAGATGAAAAACAATAATAGATGAAACTCAAAAAGTCTATATTTTATAAAATAATAATCTCATCTTTATTCCTGATTTTCCTTTTCTATTTTGTGAAACCAAATCAAATTTTACAAGCTTTGGGACAAGCAAATCTTTTCTGGGTCCTCCTTGCACTATTACTACTTCCGATTAATTTATCTTTACAATTTCTAAGATGGAAATCATTAGTAGTTATAGGCAACAAGAATGTTCCAAATAGTGAAATACTAAAATCAATATTTTACAGTTTTTCATATAGTATTTTTACACCAGCAAGATTGGGTGAAATTGGGAGAGCATTTCATATTTCAGATTCCAAAAGAGGTGATTTAATTGCTCTTGCTCTCTATGAAAAAATTTTTGCTTTTTGTTCACTCTTGCTCTTTGTTTTATTATCTTTAGTATTCTTCAAAAGCCATTTTTATCTTTTGGGTTTATTTATTTTAGCTTTAATAATAGTAGAGTTAAAAAAAATTGTAAAACTAATACCCTATTTTAGAAAATACGAACAAATTATCCAAAGAGTTAACACATTAAAGATATCTTTAATATCTGTAACTTTAGTCTTTGTGTATATTTTTCAGTTCTATCTAATACTAAATGCTTTTAAAAATGTTCCATTTTTTCATTCAATTTTTATGATTTCATTAGTTATCTTTTTTAACTCGTTACCAATAACTTTAAGTGGTTTGGGCATACGAGAATTACTTTCTGTATGCTTTTTTAAAGTTCTTGAGGTTTCACCAGCAAGTGCTGCAAGTGCGGCTTTTCTAATATTTTGCATCAATATACTAATTCCAACTTTTTTGGGATTTGTATTGCATTTAATCCCCAAAAAAATTAAGTAGAAGGATTTTATTTTCAGATGATAACGAACAAATTTTTAGAGATTGCAATTACTGCTGCAAAAGAGGCGGGAAAAATCATAAATGACAATTTCCATAAACAGAAAAAAATATCTTATAAAGGCAAGATTGACCTTGTTACAAATATTGATAAAAAAGCTGAAAACATTATTATAAAGATTATAAGAAATTCATATCCAGATCACAATATCCTGACAGAAGAAAGCAAACATTCGCAAGACCCACATCAAGAATTCTGCTGGATAATTGACCCTCTGGATGGCACAACTAATTATGTCCATGAATTGCCATTTGTTTCTGTTTCTATTGCATTACAGAAAAATAGAGAAAGTATAATTGGCGCTGTTTATAATCCAATCAATAATGAACTGTTTTATAGTGAAATTGGGAAAGGCAGTTTTAGGAACAAACAAAAGATAAATGTTTCAAAAAACAATGATATTTGCAAAGCTTTCCTTGTTACTGGTTTTCCTTACAATATGGAGGATGAGCGGCGAAATAACATATATAACTTTACTAAAGTGATAAAGAGATGCCAGGGAGTGCGCAGATTAGGTTCAGCAGCAATTGACTTATGCTATGTAGCTGCTGGAATCTTTGATGGTTTCTGGGAATTGGAACTTTTCCCCTGGGATACTGCTGCTGGAATATTAATTGTAAAAGAGGCTGGTGGAAGAATTTCTAAGATCAATAATGAAAAATTTTCCATATTTGACAAAGAAATCGTTGCAACAAATGGTTTTATTCACAATGAACTTTTGAATATTTTTGCCACTTAATTCTAAAATCCTTACATTTTTTGGATATATTATTTTCCAGTGTTTCTCGGTGTTCTCGGTGGTAAATTGTTTTTGGTCTCAGTTTATCCAAGTTAGGAAATTAAGCAAAACTTGACAATGAAATAGCAAAGGGATAATAAATTTGTCATTTGTCATTTGTCATTTGTCATTTGTCATTTTCTGCCGGGGTGTAGCGCAGTCCGGATAGCGCGTTTGAATGGGGTTCAAAAGGTCCCGAGTTCAAATCTCGGCACCCCGACCAGTTTTTAAATGCAAAATATAAAATGTAAAGTTGTCAATTGAAAATCAAAAATAATATTGAATAATTTTCAAAGGTGCAAACCTCAGGACATTTTAATTTTGAATTTATAATTTTTAATTTATAATTTTTAATTTTTTTGTGGTGGATGTAGTTCAGCGGTAGAGCCCCGGATTGTGGTTCCGGTTGTCGTGGGTTCGAATCCCATCATCCACCCCATCTGGCAAAAACCCGAGTCGGGTTCTCTGAACTCGGCTCGGGTTTTTTTATTTCAGCAGACTGGACTTCATCCCGATTTACCTGTCCTGTGAAATCTCTTTTTTCTATTTCACTTAGGATCGGGATGGAGTTCAGAATGCGTAATTCGTCTCAAGTCCAGTTTCTCCGCCAGCTGGCGGACGGAGAACGGGTGTGCCTCTGTGGCAAGGTATTTTCAGATACAAAATAAAAAAACTTGACAAACTAAAAATAAAAAATTCTACATAAATTTAAATCAAAAAAAAATAAATCCTCCCTCGGAGGATAAAAAAGGAGTTAAGTAAAAACGAAAAAAGAAGTATGAAAATATTAAATTATAGAATTTTGTTTAGAAAAGAACCAGAGGGTGGTTATACAGTCATAGTTCCTTCCCTTCCCGGTTGTGTTACTTATGGAGATACAATAGATGAGGCAATAAAAATGGCAAAGGAAGCTATTCTATTATATATAGAAAGCTTAAAAGTGCATGGTGAAGAAATACCAACAGAGGACGGAACCTTTGAATATACATTAACGGTAAAAGCTTATGCCTAAGCTTCCTTCTATTACTCCACAAAAAGTTATTGCGATACTTGAAAAGAAGGGATTCATACTGGATAGAACTAAAGGAAGCCATCATATTTATTACAACATAGTGACAAGAAGGCGAGTCGTGGTCCCATTCCATAAAAAAGATTTGCCAAGAGGAACTTTGCTTGAAATTCTAAAACAAGCAGGCATAACTAAAAATGAGATAAGAGACTTGCTCTAATGAAAAACTTTACTCAAATGCCCAAACTATGGAAAATGCAACCTGTCCTCCATAAAACCATACTTCGCCTAGCCACAACCTCGATAAAATCAGGACATTCGCAAGGTTGGTACCAAAAAAAATTAAAAAATTTGACAAAAGATTTATGAGAATATTGTATATTTAATATCTTTAGGGAGAAACTGATGCTTACATTAGAGGAATCAATCAAGGTGTTACCACCAAATCTTAAAAAAGAGGTTTTTGATTTTGTCCAATTCTTACTATGTAAACAAACAAAAAGAAAAACCCAATTGTCATTAGATTGGGCAGGAAAATTACAAAAATATAAAAATCAGTTTACTTCAGTTGAACTACAAAAAAAAGCGTTAGAATGGTGGATACAATAGATGTATCTAATTGATAGCAATATCTGGCTTGAACTTCTCCTAAAACAAGAAAAATCTGATGATGTGGCTGATTTTCTAAAAAATATTCAGCTGGAAGAGTTAAATATTAGTGATTTTACTTTATATTCAATCGGTATTATTCTGAGCAAATTAAAAGAATTTGATGTGTTAAAAAGATTTCTTTATGATGTTATTTCAAAAGGAAAAATAACTATTCTAAATGTAAATCCGACGAATTTAGAAGCAATAATTGATATTGAACAAAAGTATAATCTAGATTTTGATGATGCTTATCAATATGTTGTTGCAGAAGAATATGACCTCGCTATTGTTAGTTTTGATAAGAACTTTGATAACATGGGATATTGAATTAGGTGTAACTCCATTTACTCCAACAGGAACTCCTACTCAAACTGGTGTAACAAATCCATATACTTATGGTAGCTTATTACCAAATACAACTTATGATTGGTATGTTCGTTCTGATTGTGGTAGTGGAAGTTATAGTGATTGGGCAGGTCCAGGTTCATTTACAACTGATGATGGAAAAGCAACCAATCCTGACCCTGCAGATGGAGCAACAAATGTGGCTGCAACATATACAACACTTGATTGGGATGATGTTGCCGGTGCAGATAGCTATACAATAGATATTGGAACTACTACAGGTGGACATGAGTTAGTTGATGATGGTGCTTGCCCATCAAGTCAATATACTTATGGTTCAAATTGGACTTATGCACAGCATATCTACTGGACAGTAACGACTGTCTATACTGCTAAAGCAACTGTTGTTGGTGATGAATGGGATTTTACTGTTGAGCATGACCCATCTAAGCTATGGGAAAGCTTTGAAGGAACTACCTTCCCACCAGATGGCTGGACACAGAAAAATCTTGGGGATAACACAAGTGGTGTAACCTGGGCGAGAACTACATCCTATCATCATACTGGTTCTGCAAGTGCGTATTGTAACTTTGGATCTTCTGGTGAAGCCCAGGATGAATGGCTAATTACACCAAGGCTGGTAGTCAGCGCAGGTGATACTCTTTTCTCATTCTGGTATAAAACATATTCCAGTTTTGGTGCAACAGTAAAAGTGCGACTATCAACTACCAATACTGATACAGCATCATTTACACATACTCTAATGACATTAGGTGCTCAAAGTGCTTGGGATAAAAAAGAAGCAAACCTCACCAGCTATATTGGTAATAATGTGTATATTGCATTTCAGTATCTTGGTACTTATGATTGGTATGCTGCTATTGATGATGTTGAAGGTCCAACACTCTTTGTAGGTCCTCCTAGAGCACCATCTAATCCTTCACCAGCTGATAGTGCAACAGGTGTATCTAATACAGCAGATTTAAGCTGGACTAACGGATATCAAACTGAAAATATTGATTTGTATTTCTCTACTGACTCATCAAAGGTTTATAACAAAGATGCTACTGTGCGTGTTATTACAGGACAAAATGTTGAAACTTATGATCCTGGAACAACGGCTTATAGTACCAAGTATTTCTGGAAAGTTATATGTAAGAACAGTGCTAAGGCAGAAACTGATGGTCCTTTATGGAAATTTACAACAGAACAAGACCCGAACTATGGCTCTGGAACAGGCACACCTCTTTACTACTTTGCAAACAGTTTAGCAACTGGCGCACCTTCTCATCCAAGTTATAGCTGGATTGATATTTCTACAACTGGAACTGATGTAATTGGAACAGTTGATGGAGATTCCAAAGTTGGTGGACCATATAGTATTGGATTTGATTTTAATTTCTTCGGAACTAACTATAATCAATTCTGGATTGCTGCTGATGGTTATATATGTTTTAGTTCAATAACTTCAAGTGAAATGACAAATAGACATATTCCAAATACATTAGGTGTAGGAAATATTGTTGCACTTTTCTGGGATGATATGAATCCTGGAGATACCTCTGTATTAGATAGACATATTTATTATGGTACATACGGTGGTAATATGGTGATAACTTATTTGCATTTACCAGAATATAATTATAGTCCAGATGCAGATGGTTGGATAACAGCTCAAATAATTCTGAAGCCAAGTGGAAATGTCAAATTGCAGTATAAGGAGCATGGCACTTCAATTGATTTAAATGGTGCAACTGTTGGAATAGAGAATTTTGCTGAAGATGCAGGTGTTGAGTATCATTATAATACAGATGGTGGTCCAATATTCAGTTCACCGCTTGCGGTAGAGTTCGGCACAGACCCGAATACTCTACCAGTAGAACTGATATCAGGCTCACTTACCGCAGAGTATGCAGTAAATGAGTATGGAAGTGAATATGTTGTAATCAGCTGGGCAACTGCAAGTGAGACAGATGTACAGGGATTCAATATCTGGCGTTCCGAGGAGAATGATTTCAGCACAGCGATTCAGGTTAATCCCGAGGAGCTTATTTCTGGAACTAATACCAGCACAGAGCATACATATACATATCATGATGAGACAATAGGATATGAAGAACTGCACGCTGGAGATATTTATTATTACTGGCTTGAAGTTGTAGACCTTGGTGGCACCTCATCCTATTCAGATGCATTTGAATTCGTTGTCCCGGATAACTATGAACCACCTGTCCCACCAGAACTTCCATTAAAGATTGGTCTGTATCAGAATTGTCCTAACCCATTCAATCCGACATTTGGAAAGACCAAGATATGCTTCTACCTTGAAGAAGGAACCAATGCTAATGTAGAAATAAAGGTATACAATATCAAAGGTGAACTTGTAAAGACTATCTGGAATAGATATACAGAATTTGAGAAGCATCCAGTTCCCGCTGTCTGGGATGGCTGTGATGAGAATGGAAGACAACAGGCTTCTGGTCTCTACTTCTACAGAATGCAGGTTGATGGTAAGGATAAAGAGATAAAGAAGCTGCTTTTGATTAAATAAAGAATTTCAAACTTCTATTAAACCCGAGTCAGGTTTGCTTGCAAGCCTGATTCGGGTTTTTTTAAATAATTTCAGCAGACTGGACTTCACACCGAATTTATTCGTGGTGGAGTTCAGAATGCATAGCCGTTAAATAGTAATATCATTTAATGCAACAAGATGCTTGTGGTAACTTAAGTCCAGTATCTCCGCCATTCGGCGGATCCCCTGAACTCAAGTCTCAGCAGACTGGACTTCATCCCGATTTACCTGTCCTGTGAAATCTCTTTTTTCTATTTCACTTAGGATCGGGATGGAGTTCAGAATGCGTAATTCGTCTCAAGTCCAGTTTCGCTTCCCTCCCCTGAACTCGAGTCTTCAGAATACGAGACACAAGCAAGTCCACATCGTCGCGGCATTGCTTTGCTCCCCCGATATGGTTTACCCCGTCCCGAATGCTTTCGGGACTGGGGTCATTCCCTACTAAATACTGCCCGCCCTGTGTAATTGCTTTGCACCACTTCGTGGATTACACTGGGCAAGCATTTTACCCTGTGAGATATTATATTGCCTATTTGTTTCTCTCATCCTTCATTAAGTTTTATCTCACAGGGTGAACAGGGTAAACTTCCCTGCGGCGTAAACTTACGAGCTGATTTTCGCTACCTTCCAATGAATTATAAAATTTGACAATAAAAAATTTAATAATTTTAATTGTTTTATCTGAGTTCTCACTTCTGAGATGAAAACATCTAATATTTTCTGTAAAAGTATAAGAAATGAATTTATGAAAATCTATCTTGATATAAATATTTATAATAGATAATTTGATGATAAAAGTCAAATTAAAATTAAACTTGAGACACAAGCAATTGAACTCATCTTTAGTTTAATTGAGATGAACAAAATTAAAGTAATTTGGTCTTCTATTCTGAGTTATGAGAATTCATTGAATCCCTACGAAATAAGAAAGAATAATATAGAAAAAATGAAACAACTTTGTGTTAGTAATATCAACACGAATAATGAAATACTTGCTTTTGCAGAAAAGTTAGAGAAGGATTACAATTTCAAACCAATAGATGCTTCTCATATCGCAGTTGCCGAATTATCTAAATGTGATTATTTTGTTACTTGTGATAATTTTGTTGTTAGAAGG
Source organism: Candidatus Cloacimonadota bacterium (assembly GCA_034722995.1). NCBI lineage: Bacteria > Pseudomonadati > Candidatus Cloacimonadota > Candidatus Cloacimonadota bacterium. The sequence goes on from JAYEOL010000014.1 coordinate 13,807, forward strand.
GCAAAAAAGGTTCAAGAACTAACAGTTAAAATAATAAATCCTATTAACCTTTTAAGAAAGGAGTTTTTAGATGAAACAGAATCTATCTGATATAGAATTATATAATAAAGGATTTTATCTATTACTAAAAAATTTAGGGTATACTAATACTATCCGGTTTGTTAGCAAAATCTCTGAAAGTAAAGATGATTACCTAAAAATAAAAGAAAATATATTTAAAAACAAGACCATTAAGGAGATTTTTACAGAATCCTCTAAATTTAATGAATAAAATAAGATTAGCAAAGCATAACTTTGGCTTGACAGAATAATCTTTGTATTATTGAATAATTTCAACATTTAGTAGTTTAATCCTAATCAAAATTAAGAATTATTTGAAGATATAAACCAATTATAATTTGACAACAATATTCTCTATTTTTTGAATTAAAACATGAAAATAAAAATAATAAAAAACAGCATTATTAAGAGAGTTATAAATTCTAATAAAGAAATTACTCCTCTTGAAATAATTAAAACGGAAAAAATAAGCTCAAAATATATTATTACAGCTGCAAAGATAAATAATAGGATTGTAAGTTTAGAAAAGACAATTGAAGCAGACTGCACACTTGAAATCTTAGATATTAGCACCAAAGAAGGAATGAGAGTTTATCAAGATTCTCTGTCTATGGTTCTGATTCGTGCTGCGCATGAACTTTTTGAAAATGTTCAAGTTGAGGTTAAACATTCACTTGCTGATGGATATTACATTGAAACCTTTTCAAGATTTCTTCTTACTGAAAGTGATGCTGCAAAATTGAAAAGAAAAATACGAGAATTAATCAATAATGATGAAAAATTCGTTATGAATGAAGTTAATCTACAGGAAGCTCTAAAGATTTTTGCCAATGATAATATCAAATTAAATTTCCTTAAATACTATAGTGATAAAAAAATTTTAATATATCAATTTGGAGAGATTTGTGACTTTTTCAATGGTCCGCTTGTGCCATCTTCTGGTTATTTACAATTATTTGATTTGAAATATGTTCCTCCGGGAATAGTGCTTCGATTTCCCAAAGTTGACAATCCAGATAGGATTGGGAAATTCCAGAGTCAACCAAATCTTCTAAAAATTTTTACTGAATACGAACGTTGGGGAAACATTCTTAACTTATCTTATGTTTCAACTTTAAACCAAAAAGTTGAAGAGTTTCAGATTGATGAAATCATTCAGGTTTCAGAAGCCCTTCACGAAAAGAAAATCGCACAGATTGCTGAAGATATCTATCAAAAAAGAAACTCTATCAGAGTAATTCTCATCACAGGACCTTCTGGTTCCGGTAAAACAACTTTTGCCAAAAGGCTTTCAATTCAATTAAAAGTAAACGGACTTTCTCCTTTTATGATTTCCATTGATGATTATTTTCTGGACAGAACAAAAACTCCAAGAGACAAAAACGGCGATTATGATTTTGAGTCTATAAATGCTTTAGACAAAAATCTGGTAAACCTGCATATCAAAAAACTTTTAAATGGTGAAGGAATTGAAATTCCAAAATATGATTTTGTTGAAGGAAAAAGGGAAAAAATAGGTCAGAAAATAAGACTTACCGCTGAAGATATCCTTCTTATTGAAGGGATTCATGCACTTAATAATCAAATCAGTCAAGATTTGGATAGAAGGAATAAATACAAAATTTATGTAAGTGCATTAACACAACTTAATCTTGATAATCATAATCGTATTTCAACCTCTGATACAAGAATTATTCGCAGGATAGTAAGAGATTCTCTCTTTAGAGGATATTCCGCATATCAAACAATAAAGCGATGGGATTCTATTAAGGCAGGAGAACAAAAATATGTGTTCAAATTTCAAGAAGAATCTGATGCAATGTTTAATTCTGCATTAGTCTATGAAATGGGCGTTCTTAAAAAGTATGCAATTCCAACTTTACAAAAAGTATCATCTGAATCTTACGAGTATAGTGAAGCTCAAAGGCTTATTAATTTGCTCTCTTTTTTCTTGAATATTTCTGAAAATTCTATTCCGAGAAATTCAATTATTCGTGAATTTATATCCGGAAGTGGATTTAAGTATTAAAGAATAATAGCACACAAAAAAATGCTGATAAAAGAAGCGGTAAATTATCATTTCACGCTTCACGCTCTTCGCTTATCTTAATAATTCTTCTTGCTCTTTCAGCCACTGGTTTATCTATCATTTTTCTACCAAGAGAAGCAGTCCCTTTTCCTTGTTTTTTTACAGTTTCAAGAGCTTCTATAACTTTTTTGGCATACTCAACTTCTTCTTCTGTAGGCTGGAAAACTTTATTTATTATCTCAATCTGATTTGGGTGTATGACGCCCTTTCCATCAAAGCCAAGAGATTTTGCAAATCTGGTTTCAGATTCTAATCCTTCAATATCATTAATATCAGAAAATACAGTATCGCTTGCCTGGATTTCATTTGCTTTTGCAGCCATAACAATCATTGCTCTTGCCCAAAACAATTCCTTGCCTTCTTTTGTTCTTTCTGTTCCAATATCGCGAGTAAAATCCTCAGCTCCGAAACATAGCATAACAACTTTAGGGCTTGCAGATACAATCTCATTTGCATTCAATACACCTTTTGCTGTCTCAATAATAGGTGATATCCGAATCTCTTTCTCGCCAATAATCTCTTCCAATTCTTTAACTTGAGAAGCAAGCTCAGTTTTTGGCAAAAATATAATTTCTGCTTTTGAGTTAACGGCCATCTTAGCATCATCTTTTCCATAAGATGTATCAAGCGGATTTATTCTTACTCCCTTTTCTGAATTACCAAAATCAACATTCTGAAGAGCATGTTTTACAAGGGTTCTGGCAGCATCCTTTTCTGAAGGTGCAACCGCATCTTCTAAATCTAATATAACTGTATCAGCAGAAAAAACTGCTATATTTTGTAAAAGGTTGGGGTTATTACCAGGCATATAAAGCCTTGTTCGTCGTAGTTTGTCTTTCATATTTCTCCTTTCTCATTACCAAGCTGGGGCTTGGTAATGAGGAGATATTGGGGCTTGGTAATGAGGAGATATTGGGGCTTGGTAATGAGGAGATATTGGGGCTTGGTAATGAGGATATATAAGTTCTCTTTACCAAGCCATCCCCTTCTCTTTCTCTTTACCAAGCCCCAGCTTGGTAAAGCAATATAGAAGCCCGAGCTTCTTATTAAAACTCCAGTTCATCAACATCCATTATATAATCTTTCCCTGCATAATTTCTGGCACTAGAATAAATCCAATGTTCTGGTTCTGAAACTAATCCTCTTTTTACAGGATTAAAATGGATATAATTTATCTTCTGATTTAACATCTCATAATCCTTAATTATTTGGGGGTGGCTTCCTTCTTGCCAAACCTGATATTCAGAATCCTTTTTCCCTTTCTTTTTATAGTATTTCAAAAGGTTTAAAATCCATTTTCTTCTATCACTTTTTAGTTTTTTTATTATTTCTTTGGTAGTATAACTTTTGAGATTTTTTATAATCCTACTAACATTGTTATTGGAAGAGACTATAAGATGTAAATGATTATCCATTATAACATAATAATGAATTTTCAATCCCTGCTCTCTTCTATAAAATTTTAAGTTATCTATCATTATATTACAACATCTCTTGTTAGTAAACATTGGTATCCATTCAACTATAGTGAATGTGATAAAGTATAGCTCGGTAGCTTCATTGCTAAATTTATATGAACTTCTCATAGGCTACTCCATTGCCATTACCAAGCTGGGGCTTGGTAATGAAGAGATATTGGGGCTCGGTAATGTGAGGATATATAAGTTCTCTTAGCATCTTTCTCTTTACCAAGCCTCCCGATAAATCGGGATAAAGCAACTCTAAACATTCTTCGCTTCCTTTCTCTTTAAAGCACCCCACTTCTCTTCCTTTCTCTTTACCAAACCATCCTCTTCTCTTTCTCTTTACCAAGCCCCAGCTTGGTAAAGCATAATCGGGGATTGATAAAGTAATACTCTATTCAGTCCTATTAAACACTCGCTCTTTGCAATGCACATTCCAATCTTGCTCTAATCACCCAATCAAGCGCACCATAATCGTCTATCTTTATAAAAATCTTCTCAATATTATTTTCTTTTATAACTTTCCTAATTGTTTTTTCAATTTCTTTTCCAAACAACTTTTTTACCTTACTATTAATCTCAATTTTCAAAGTGTCATAGGACTCAATACTAACCAAACAATCAGACCTTTCAAACTTTCCACAGGTTGAATTATGTTTAATCTTGTTTTGCATATTCCTCCTTAAATTTTTCTCATTCTATCATTATAAATAATCTTATGTAACTGTAACTGCATTCTGATGGGGATTTTTTCCTCTTTTATCCATTCTGCAAGAATCCTCGGTTCTATCATATTATAAGCTGGGGAAAATAAAACATTATATTGTAGTAAATTATAATCTTTAACTTTTTCTATAGCCCAATCAAAATCTTTTTTATCAGTTATTACAAATTTTATCTCATCTTTTAAATTTAGATAATTAATATTCTCCCAATTCATTTTATGAGACATTTTACTACCCGGGGTTTTAATATCAACAATTTTGATAACCTCTTTTGGAACTCTATTCAATAAAATAGAACCATTTGTTTCTAACAATATCTGATATTTTTCCTTAATGAGTTTATCTAAAAGAAGGTATGTATCCTCCTGTAAAAGCGGTTCTCCACCAGTTACTTCAACCAATGATATGGGACTATATTTTTTAATTTCTTTTAGAATTTCATCTACACTAAGTTCAAACTCCTTAGTATAGGCGTATTTTGTATCGCAATATACGCAGCGAAGATTACATCCTGATAATCTTATGAATATACAAGGGAGTCCCGCAAAAGTGGATTCTCCTTGAATGCTGTAAAATATTTCTGATAATTCCATAAAAATTCCAAATAACCCAAATCCACTTTATTCCCTTATTCCTTTATTCCATTAGAAAGGCAGATAAACAAAATGTTTCTTATATCCCAGCTTCTTTTCAATCTTGTTTAATATATTCTCTGGATGTCCGATAACAAACATTTTTTGAGAATCTACTTCAAACAAATAGAAATTTTTTGCATCCCACGAGAAATATTTCAAAAATTCTACCCTACCAAAAACTGGTTTTCCGCAATACATTAGAAGTTCAATATCAGAGGTATTGATATTTAGAAGATTTTCGTAAGGGTCTTCTACAATTCTTTTTGTAATAAGAATATTTGCATCTTTATTTAATTCTATTTTACCATTATAATTATCAAGCATCAATGCTTTTGCAGGATTTTCTGTAACCATTTTAAATAGTAGTGGTAAAGATAGTTGCTTGAATGTTCGGTTTATGTAGGCAAGTTCTTTTAACAGATTTATACTACCAGACAAAGTTGAATCAGTCCCCACACATAGATTAATATCCAGGTTAAGCACTGTATCAAGATTGAGGGTAGTGCCAAGCAAAAATATATTGGAATTTGGACACCATGCAATACTTGCCTCTATATCTTTAACTTTTTTCAACTGATTTTTCGTTAAAGCAGTACAATGAATAAGAATAGAGTTGCTTTTTAGCAAATCCATTTCTGTCAATCTATTAAATGCTATTTTAGCATCTTCATCAATACCTTCTGCTAAATGTATAATAAAAGGCATAATATTTTCTGTTTCCTGCATCTCTTTTTTGAGGTCATCACCACCCCACCAATTCTTTAAAATGATTGAATGCCCTTGTCTATAATTAGAGATAATTTTTATAGGAAAAGAGTTGTAGTATTCACTTTTTTGATTTGGAATATGGTCTTGAACAATTGTAACGCCAGAAAAGATATTCTTATACACTCCCAATTTTGCCATTGCTATACCATCATTTTCTGTAAGGTCAACTAGAGAGCCTTTCCAGAATTTGTCTCTTTCTAACACCGATTCTGAAGTTTTCATATCCTTAACCCAGATAGCAGTGTTTTTATAAGGTCTATTTGGAGCACCTTTTGGTAGCCAATTTCCAACAAGATGATCGTGAATATTTATCAATGAAGGATATGCAACTAAATCTTTACAATCAACTAAAATATTATCATGAGATTTATCAGATATAAGACCCTTTTCAATACATATATTCCTGACACCACTGTTTTTCCAATCTTTCACTATTAGTAAATCTGAAAATTTCATATTTCCAACCTTCTAACGTCTGGGGTATATAAGAAGTTGCCGAAGGCAATTTGGGCAGAGGGTCTGCAAAAAGACCCATAGCCTTATATCCCCTGTTATGTGCCCCGAATGGAGCGAAGCAGAGTAAGAATGCAATGTGGTTGAGGGAATGAATGGCCAAGCATTCCGAAGAAGTTGGGCTAAGGCAGGCTTAAATTTTCTTAAATGAAACATGGCAATCTTCTAGTTTATTCAGGAACTTCTCATCAGTAATGTCAAATTCCCTCTTAATTCTTATTCTTACTCTATCATAATCGCCTTTATTTGTTATTTCCACTGAACTTTCTAACTGTAATTTTTCTGACAGGGAAGATTCCTTATCAAAGATTTTTAAACCTAAATCTCCTGATATTTGATTGACGTCCATGTCTCCTTTCTTAATGAAGATGTTCAAAACGAGGGTGGTTTTATGAGTATTAATAGAAATCCAGATGTGATTTCCCTCTTTAAAGGAGACATAGAATTTTTGATTCCAATTTGGCCCTTCAACACCTTCAAAATTTTCATTAATAATGCTAATAAGTTCGATCAGTTTATCTTTTATTTCTTTTCCACATCTTTTACTTAGATGCCATTCTTCGCCGTTGCTTAACCATGGTCTGTCCTTTCTGGAAGCATGTTTGCCAATTTCAAATTTTTTTGTTGTGGGAATTGGGATAATTATTTGCGGTGATAAAAATAAGTTTTCACCATCTTTGAAAAGAGATACCTCAATTATTTTAATATCTATGCTATGTTCTCTCAGCCATAAAGCGACAGAACCTAATTTTTCTTTTAATTTGCTGCCAGCAATAATGATTCTCTGATCCTGATTTATATCTGGTATTTCATCAATACCGGCACTTAAACAAAATTCCTCAAACTTTTCATTAAAATTAAAATCTTCTTCTCCCTTTTCAGAAAAATAATTATTCGCTTGTTTCTCTAAATCATCATATTCCCATCTTGAAACATAAGACGCATATCTTAATGACTGAATATCAACAGGATGTTTAAGCTTTCCCTTCTTTAATTCAATTATGACTACTTTCCCATTCGTGTCTACAGCCAATAAATCTATTCTGTCATTAACTTCTGGAATTTGAACCTGCCTTCCAAATATTAGTAATCTTTCACCTAAAATGGAGGATTCGTGTTCTATCCAATCCTCTAAATCTTGTTCTAACTTTTCTTCTTGTTTGAATTTCGTTTGATTTAATTTTTCGACTTCTTTTTCTCTCACTTTGTACAACATCTTATTACCTCCTAATGACTGAATCAATTATAAATCTTTTTAACAGCCTCCCTTAGCCCAATTGCACATAAGTTATTAATAACTATAAAATAAAATCATATAATCCAACAAAATTTTAATCCTTAATTATCAAAACATACCTATTTAAGATTCTTAATTAATTCTGGTATCACTTCAAAAAGGTCTCCCACAACACCAATATCAGCAAATTTAAAAATTGGTGCTTCTGAATCCTTATTAATTGCAACAATTATATCAGAAGATTTCATACCAACAATATGCTGAATTGCACCAGAAATTCCGCAAGCAATGTATATTTTTGGTTTAACAGTTTTGCCAGTCTGGCCAACCTGATGAGAATATGGTATCCAGCCGGCATCCACAGCTGCTCTTGATGCACCAATAGCAGCATCTAATTTTGAAGCTAATTCTCTTAATAATTTAAAATTATCACCGCACCTAATCCCCCTACCACCAGAAACAATTATATCTGCCTCGGTTAGATTAACCTGTTGTGTTTCATCTTTAACAAATTGTAATAATTTTGATACAATTTTTTCTGAATTAAATTCTACTTTCTGATTAATAATTTTGCCGGTTCTTGAAATGTCTCTTTCCAGAGGAGTCATAACTTTATGCCTAACTGTAGCCATTTGTGGCCTGTTATTTGCACAACGAATTGTAGCCATAATATTACCACCAAAAGCAGGTCTGGTCTGTAGCAATTGTCTTGAATTACTATCTATCGCAAGTCCTGTGCAATCTGCTGTAAGTCCAGTTTTTAACTCAACTGCAACTCTGGGTATAAAAGACCTGCCAATTGAGGTTGCCCCGCATAAAACAATCTCAGGTTTATGTTCTTTTATGATTTTTACAAAAGCCTGAGTGTATGCTTCATCAATAAAATCTTTTACTGTTGGATTATCAACAACATAAACCTTATCAGCTCCATAAAATATTAACTCTTTGGCTTGCTTTTCAATTCCATAACCAAAAAGCACGGCAGAGAGTTCTGTTTCCAATGTATTTGCCAGCTCTCGTGCTTTACCTAATATCTCGTAAGTAACTGGCATAATCTCATTGTTTCTTTGCTCAGCAAAAGCCATTACGCCTTTATAATTCTCTATAGACTCTGTAGGTGTAACTTCTTTTTGGATTATAATGGCGTCAAACGGACAAGCAGGAATGCAAGCTCTGCAAAGTGTACACTTTTCCAGATCAATAATTGCATTCTCTGCTTCCAATCGTATCGCTTCATAAGGACAAACTGGAATACATTTTCCGCAACCTGTACATTTTTCAACAATTATTTCAATCAATACTACCCCCAAAGTTAAAAGAATAGAATAGAAATTTTTTAGTCAAGATACTTAATGCTGATATCATATAATCAAGCTGATTCATCATTTGTGAAATAATAAAATTACATATAAGATATAACAAATCACTAAAATAATTCCATAAACTTTACTGAACCTTTTACCAATTTTTGAGAATAGAAGAAATAATAATGATATTCCAAGACAAATTAATATATCAAAAATTACACTTGATTCTATTGATATCGGACTGATGGTTGCCGCAATTCCCAACACAAGAAGGATGTTAAAGATATTACTTCCCACTATGTTACCAATTGCAATTGATATCTTTCCTTTTGCTACTGCAACAATAGAAGTAACAATTTCTGGAATAGAAGTCCCAAACGCAACTACTGTTATTCCAATTACTTTTTCGCTAACTCCCCACATATTAGCCACAATTTTAGCGTTTTCTACTGCAAGATGACCACCCAAAGCTATACCTGCTCCACCTATGATTGTTAGACCTATCGCTTTGCCAATAGAATATTTTTCTTCCTGAACAACTGTTTGTTTACTCCTTCTATCTTTAACCGCCATTCTTGATAGATAAAAAATAAAACCAATAAAAAGCAGTAGAAATATTATTCCTTCAGCTCTTGAATATATGCATAAATGGGAACCTCCTTTTGAATAATTCAATCCAAAAAGTAGCATCAATACAGTAACAGCAACCATAAAAGGCATTTCTTTCTTGATTGTGCTGGTCTCAAAAAATAAAGGTTTCATTAGTGCAGCTATTCCTATTGCAAGACAAATATTAGTAATATTACTTCCTATTACATTCCCAAGAGCAATGCCATTTACTCCAGTAATAGATGCCTTTATACTAACAGCAGCCTCAGGAGCGCTTGTGCCAATAGCTGCGATAGAAAGCCCGACGAATAGTTGCGAAACCCGACAATATCTTGCAATCTGTGATGCTCCATCAACAAAAAAGTCAGCTCCTTTTGCTAATAAAATAAATGCAATAATTAGAAGAATATATGGAAGCATAATATTATTAACTCACCTTACGCAAAAACTTAAATTTTATCACAACAAAACAATTACAAATTACAAATTTCTAATTTTCACCCTTCGCAGTCCCGATTGTATCGCGACGGAGAACGGGTCTAATAAAATATCAAATGACAAATACCAAAAAAACTTAATCTTGGACATTTAAACTTTGACATTTTATTTGTCATTAGACATTAGGATTTAGAAATTGGTCTGTGCCTGTGTGATGAATACACGGATGTGTAACATCAGCGATTAAACCTCTATCCAATCAGTGGGTTTGTGCTGATATGCAATATAAAGGTTACAGTCAGGTTTTTTATCGTTTAAAATTTTTGACATTTCATTACGAGCGATTTCCGGTTCATTATTCTCCTCACTTAGATGAGCTAAAACAATATTCTTTAGATTAGGATTAATAATCTCATCTATCAACTCGCATGCTTGAGAATTTGATAGATGACCATTTTTGCTATTTATCCTTTGTTTTATCCACCATTCATAAGGACCATTAATAAGCTTATCAAAATCATGATTACTTTCTAAAATAATTGTTGATGGGTCTTTTGTTTTTTCTTTTACAAGCTTGGTTGGATATCCCAAATCTGTCAATATTACAAGTTTCTGTTTAGAACCTCTTTCCCGAATTTTGAAGCAAGAATTATCCGCACTATCATGAGGAACAGAAAAAGGCTCTATCAAAAATTCATTAAAAGTGAAAGGTTTCCCATTTTCAAAAAACTTTACATAATCAACCTTTCCAAGACGATAATTTGCTGCATTAAGAGTTAACTGATTTATAAAAAGCGGGATGCCTAATTTTCGCGCTATAGGACCGGCCCCTCTTATGTGGTCAGAATGTTCATGCGTAATAAATAACGCCTTGATTGAGTTTTCATCTACTCCGACTTGATTTAATCTCTCTAATATTTTTCTGCAAGAGAGACCTGCATCTATCAAAATATTCGTCTCACTACCCGAAACCAATATTGAATTTCCCTTGCTACCACTTGCTAAAATACAAACTTTCATCTAAAAATCTTATTACTAAATTTTGTTTGATAAATTTTCTGAATGATTTTTTCTGTCAATCTAAAACTTGAATCTAAGCTATTGTAAATTGTCATAAATTAATTTCCTTTAATAAATACAATTTTTGCTATTATTGT
>JAYEOL010000015.1:0-37220 GCA_034722995.1 Candidatus Cloacimonadota bacterium
ATCATTTGCTGAAAAGCAATAGCTGTGTCTACTAAATAGTAATACTGACCATTCATAAATCCACTATCCTTTGGGTTTGCACAGAGAACTATAACTACTGCTGCATCTTTAATAAAGAAATTGGCTTTGCTGATAAGTCCAGATTTCAAAGCAAGTTGATGAATTTTTTCCTTATCTTTTACAACTACAAATCGCCAACATTGTTTATTTTGCCAGGATGGTGCTAATCTGCCTGCTTCTAAAATTGTTTGTAACTTTTCTTCTTCAATATCTCTTAAAGAATATTTTCTTATGCTTCTCCGTGATTTGATAACTTCAAATACTGTCATTTTTACCTCTTTATCATTTTGTAACTCAATTGTCCTCAATTGAGTATTTCACAAGTGTGGACACTTGTGTTACAATAATCACTTCTTACCTCTCAAATGACATAAGAGTTGTTAATTAATCTTTTTACTTGAGTTAGTTCTTTAGAAAAATAGTTTTATTTTTTGACAAGTTTTTTATAAATTTAACAAATGAATATGTTATGAATAAGATAGATATTTGTGCAATTTGGGCAAAGAATGAAATAGTATTTATTATTGATCAGACGAAACTTCCAAGTAAACTTGAAATTTTAAAGTTATTAAATTTTCATCAGACTACTACTGCTATTAAAGAAATGAAACTGCGAGGTGCAGGCACCATCGGAGTTGCTGCTGGATTTGCTATGGCTCAGGCATTCTCAGAATTATCCAATATAGAAGATATTCAAAATGTAAAGCAGTTAATTGAAGACACCAGACCAACCGCTCAGAATCTCTTTTATGCTACAAATTTAGTTTATAATAAATCCATAAATAGCAACCAACCCAAAGAAACTGCATGGAAAGCAGCTTCCGAAATTCTAAAAATGGATATTGAAAATTCAAAAATTATGGGCAAGATTGGAGCGAGATTAATAAAAGATGGCGACAGCATATTAACTCATTGTAATGCTGGCAAATTGGCCATTCCAGGATTGGGAAGTGCTCTTGCTCCAATATATACTGTACATAATCAGGGTAAGAAAATATTTGTTTATGTAGATGAAACCCGTCCTCGTTTGCAAGGAAGCAGACTTACGGCTTGGGAATTATCTCAAGCAGGAATTCCACATACAATCATAGTAGATAATGCTGCTGGATACTCTATGCAAAAAGGAAAAATTGACATAGTTTTTGTCGGTGCTGATAGAATTGCAAAAAACGGTGATGTCGCTAATAAAATAGGGACTTATGAAAAAGCAGTGCTGGCAAAAGAAAATAATATCCCTTTCTATGTTGCTGCTCCAACTTCAACTATAGATATGAGTTGTAATAACGGAGATGAGATAGAAATTGAGGAGCGTCCAAAAGATGAAGTATTAATGATAAATAATAACCGAATTGCAAATGAGAATAGTGATGCTCTAAATCCTGCTTTTGATATAACTCCCTCAAAATATATCTCTGGCATTATCACTGAAAAAGGAATCTTTAGAAATTCAAAATTATAAATTATAAATTAAAAATTAAAATGGAAGAATATTCTGGTGCAAAATTTCAGGTGATTTTTCAGAAAAAAATTATCATTGATAACCCCAAGATTTGTGAACTAAAAAAATGGGGTAAGAAATTATCAGACCTTGGATTTATCCAACATTATAAAAATGAAACGGAACCAGAGAGGTTGAGTTCTGCCGGTAACCTCAGCTTCAGATGTGATAATGGCTTTATTATTACAGCATCCTATTCCGATTTAGCAAACCTAAGAGACACGGACTTTGTTGAGGTTTCAAAAGCTAATTTACACCAAAAAAAAATTTATGTTAATGGTTTTAGAGAGCCATCATCAGAAACAATGTTGCATTATGCAATTTATCAAAAAAGAAATGATATAAATGCAATTTTTCATGGACATGGGCAAAAATTACTTCGGAATTATGAAAAATTAGGCTTAAAGTCTACAAAATATTTTGCACCCTATGGCTCTATGCAATTAGTGAATTCTGTTATTGAAGTTTTAGGTAATGAAAATTTCCTTATTATGAAATATCATGGATTTTTGAGTTTGGGGGATACAACTAATAATGCAGGAAAATATGTTGAAGATGTCTATAAAAGATTAATGGAAATACGAGTTATGTAAAATAGATACTTTAACTCTCATTCCCAAGCTGGGGTTTGGGAACGAGTAGGCAAATCTCTTAAGAAAGGAATTATTATGGGAAAATCTTTTATTCAAAAAGTATTTGAAAATAAAGTTGGTAAGCCCGTTGCTGAAGGCGAGATTGTTTTTGTTGAACCTGACTATATCTTAACGCATGATAATACTGCTGCAATAATAAAAAAATTAGCTAAAGTTAAGGAAGGAATAAGAGTAAAATACCCTGATAAGTTGGTTATAATTTTAGACCATGTAATACCTGCGGCAAGTGTTGCCACCGCAAATAATCACAAGCAAATTCGCAAATTTGTGAGAGAACAAGAAATCGCCCATTTTTTTGATATTGGAACTGGAATATGTCATCAGGTTTTACCGGAAATGGGATTGGCAAAACCTGGTAGTGTTATTGTTGGCAGCGATAGTCACACCTGCACTTATGGAGCATTTGGTGCTTTTTCTACAGGAATTGATAGAACAGAAGCTGCAGGAATTTGGATTACTGGCGAGACCTGGTTCAAAATTCCAAAGTCATATAAAATAATCCTGAGAGGAAAATTCCGAAAAAGTGTTTCGGCAAAAGATCTCATTCTAAAAATTATCGGTGATTTAAAAGCAGATGGAGCAAATTATAAATCAGTTGAATATCACGGGGATGGAATAAAAAATCTGTCAATTTCAGACAGGATGACGATATCAAATATGGCTGTTGAAATGGGAGCAAAAAATAGTGCCTTCCCTGTTGACGAAAAAACAAGGGTATGGCTCAAAGAAAGAGGAGTTAACAAAGATAATTATGTAGAAATTTGGGCTGATGATGATGTTGAATATGAAAAGGAATTTTCTTATAATCTTGATGAAATCACTCCACAAATTGCTTTCCCGCATTCAGTTGATAATGTGAAAGATATTTCAGAAGCAGCTGGTATCAAAGTTGACCAATGTTTTATTGGTACTTGCACGAATGGAAGAATTGAGGATTTACAGATTGCTGCTAAGATTCTTAAGGGCAATAAGGTCAATCCCAACACGAGATTATTAATTTTACCTGCATCTCGCAGGATATACCAGGAAGCCGTTCAAGATGGCACTTTAGCTGTTTTGAATGAAAGTGGAGCTGTAATACTGCCGCCAGGATGCGGACCCTGTCTTGGTGCTCATCAAGGAGTTATGGCAGATGGAGAGGTAACTATTTCAACTGCGAATAGAAATTTCAAGGGAAGAATGGGTAATAAAACTGCGTTTATTTATCTTGCTTCGCCTGCAACTGTTGCCGCTTCTGCTTTGACAGGAGAAATTACTGACCCGAGAAAAATGTGAGGTGTATAAAATTGTAATTAATTACTAAATTGTGTTTGTGGACTCTATAAATTTGCTAAAATAAAATTTGTTGACAATCAACAATAAAAAATATTTTATACTGTATTATGCATGAATTTACTAAAGAATAAATTTTCAAAGGAAGCGATATGGAATTAAAAGAGAAAGTTGAAAAAAGTCTGAATAAAATTCGTCCGATGCTAATAGGTGATAGCGGAGATGTTAAACTTATTAGCGTTTCTGATGATGGAGTGGTTTCTGTTAAATTGCAAGGTGCTTGCCGAGGCTGCCCTTTCGCAGAGATAACTCTGAAATATAGTATTGAGAAAAAATTAAAGGAAGAAATACCTGAAATAAAAACAGTAAAAGCTGTTTAATATTATAGAAAAATGAAACCTTTAATAAAAAAAACATCAGGAATTACTTTAGTTGTATTAGGAATCTTTGGTTTATTTCTGCCATTCTTGCAAGGTATCTTAATGATCGTGGCAGGTTTAACAATTTTAGGTGATAAACGAATTGTGAATCTAATTAAGAAAGGGAAAGAGTATTTTAGAAAAAGAAAAAGTTCTCAATAGAAATTAAACTTTATCTTTCCTTACAAGTTAATTTGTAACAAATGCAACTCCTCTTTAACTATTTTTGAGGGGATGCGGATGTATCCTCCTCTTGCGGTAAAATTTTCACCAACACTTTTTCTATCTTTTTTGCTGTTACTTGCTTGATTGTGAATTCGTAATTTTTAATTAGACATTTTTCATTATAGTGAGGAATTCGTTCAAATTTAGTTATAAGTAAGCCTGCTAATGTTTCATAGTCACCTTGTTCTATATTCAGATTATAATCTTCAATCAAACGTTCAATTTCTACTTCACCACTAATCATATAAGAGTTCTCATTTATCTTAAAGATATCTTTCTCTTCTGCATCATATTCATCTTCAATTTCTCCAACAAGTTCTTCTAAAAGGTCTTCAATAGAAATGATTCCTGCGGTACCGCCATATTCATCAACAATAATAGCCAAAGGGGTTTTATTCTTCTGCATTTTTTTTAGAAGAGTTGTAGCTTTCATAACTTCAGGTACAAAATATGCATTCCTCATATATTTCCCGGCAGGTTCAGAAATGTCAGCTACATCCAATAAGTCGTGTATTACCAGCATACCCTCCACATGGTCAATATCATTTTTGTACACTGGAAATCGTGTGAACCCTTCTTTCCTTGAAAGTTCAATAACTTCTTTTATTGGAGTTTCAGTTTTTATTCCTATTATATTTGTTCTGGGAATCATAATATTTTTAGCAGTAAGGTCTCTAAAATCAAGCACTTCTTCAATCAAATCATGTCCATCTTTTCTTACCTCACCATTCTTTTCCGCTTCACCTAAGAGATAAGACAGGTCCTCTTTTGTAAAAATCTGCGTGCTTTTTCGTCTTGATATTCTTAGAAGTTTCAGAATTCCATAATTAATCTTACTTAATACCCATATAACTGGTGTAAATATAAAAGCAAAGAATCTTATAATAAAGAACAATTTTGGAATTGCATACTCGGCTTTACTGCGAAGAATTATTTTAGGTATTATCTCAGCAAAGACAAGCAAAGCACCAGCAAGAATTAAGGTTGCAATAGCTTCGGACAGAACACCTTTTTTTACAATATATGCAGTAAATACAGAAGACACAATTACTACAGAAATATTTGTTCCTATTAATGTCGTGCCTAAAACCTTATCAGGATTAGATACGAAATTGTAAATATGCTTTTTTTTCTTATCTTTCTCTGATTGATGTTTGAGTTTAAGTTTATCTATAGAGATCATTCCAGTTTCTATTCCAGAAAAAAACGCAGATCCTATAAAAAATACTGCTACAATAATAATACTAATCATTCTTTATTCCTTTGTTCATAGACAGGGGAACAGGAATGATAGAGATAATAACTTATCATTTTTCTGCGATTGTTTCTTTTTGAATTGCAATGTGTAAAGCTTCAATAAGGTCGTCAAGATTTCCGTTCATTACAGCTTCAAGATTGTGAGTCGTATAATTTATTCTATGGTCTGTTAAACGAGATTGCGGAAAATTATAGGTTCGTATCTTTGCACTTCGGTCTCCAGTTCCAACCATAAGCTTTCTTCTATTTGCAATTGATTGTTGCAGTTTTTGTATCTCTTGGTCTAATAAGCGGGAACGCAAGACTGTTAAAGCTTTTATTTTATTTTTCAGTTGAGATTTCTCATCCTGGCAGGTTACAACCATTCCTGTTGGAATATATGTTATTCTTACAGCAGAATCTGTTGTATTAACACTTTGTCCACCAGGTCCTGAGGAGTGGAAAACATCAATTTTTAACTCACTTTTATCAATTTTGAAATCAATCTCTTGTGCTTCTGGTAACACGACAACGGATGCTGCGGATGTGTGTATTCTACCGCTGGACTCTGTTTCAGGTACCCTTTGAACACGATGAACCCCGCTTTCGTATTTCAATGTGCCATAAGCATTTTTACCCATAACTTCAAACGAGATTTCTTTAAATCCACCAATTCCAGTTGGATTAGAATTCATAATATCAATTTTCCAACCCTTGTTTTCAATGTAGTGAGAATACATTCTAAAGAGGTCATAAGTGAAAAGGGAAGCTTCTTCTCCACCTGTTCCAGCCCTGATTTCCATTATTGCATTCTTAATATCATTTTTATCTTTAGGAATTAAAAGTGATTTAAGTTGTTTTAACAGCCTCTCTGCTTTCTCTTCCAATTCAAAGTTTTCTTCTTCTAATAATTGAATTAATTCCGGGTCATCTTCATTTTTGTAAACTTGTTTATTCTCAATTATCGCCTTATTCGTTTTTTCTAATTCATTATAACAATTTAGAATTTCGGAAACATCTTTAAATCGTGCAGATAGTTCTTTGTATAGATTTAGCTGAGCAATAATTCTTGGAGCTGAAAGCTTTTCTTTCAGTTCATTATATTCTTGTTGAATTTCTCGTATTTTATTCTTGATTTCCATTGTTTTTTAAGAACTCCACATTTAAACAATCAACAGGCATCTCAAGCGCTGCTCTTAAAGCACAAATGGCTGTTTCTAACTGTTCTGCATCCGGTTCTTTTGTTGTAATTCTCTGTAGCGCCAGACCAGGTGCAGAGAAGATTTTCACTAACCAATGATTGATATTTTTGCCTGAAAATTTTAGTATCTCATACGAAATCCCTGAAATAATTGGAAGTAGTAAAAGATGAAACAGTATTCTAAGTGGTAATGGTATAATATGACCAATGAGCGATGTAAGAATAGCATCAAAAATTGAGAATATCACAATAGCAATTATCATAACTATTAAAAGAAAACTGGTTCCGCACCTTGGATGTAAGGTTTTGAATTTTTTTGTATCATCAAGTGTAAAATCTGGATTTGCTTCATACGCAAAAACTGATTTATGTTCTGCTCCGTGATATTCAAACAGTCTTCTAATATCTTTTAATAAGCTGATAACATAAATATAAAGAAGAAAAAAGACAATGCGTATTATCCCAACAAACAGGTTGAATATTAAACTTGTTTTCTCAATATTTGACCAATAACCTATTTTGTAAGGAAGAAATACAAAGAATAAGAATGCTAATCCAAATGCAAAAATATAGGTAAAAGCTTGATATATTTTACTAAATCCTCCTTCTTTTTGCTTACTGGACTTTGAGCCTTTTGAATTATCTTCTTCATCTTTGATAGCCTCTTCAGCAGAAAAATTTAAGGATTTAAAGCCAATTATCAACATCTCAATTAAAGATACAAATCCCCGTATAACTGGAAATCCCAGAAATTTATTCTTTTTAGTTTTTGATATAAATTTCTCTTTTTTTATTAAAATGCTTCCATTTTTTTTACGAATAGCAGTGGCAATATAAATAGGTCCTCGCATCATTACACCTTCTATAACTGCCTGACCCCCTACTGCGATTTCGGGTTTATTCTTCATATTATTTTCTAAATCCTTATCCATTCAAGGAATGAAAGTTAATTAAATTTGTTAAAAATTCGCTCTCTTGCTAAAAGGAATCTAATTTATATCGGATAGATATTAATATTTTATTCAATGGTGTTTAAAATCCCCTAAATCTACACTTTGTATTTCATAAAAAAGTATATCAAGATTTCTTGATTTTACTATACTTTCTTCTGAACCGTTCAATACGGCCAGCACTATCAACTAATTTTTTCTTTCCAGTATAGAATGGATGACATTGAGAACAGATTTCAACATGTATTTCCGGAACAGTTGAACGGGTTTCAAATGTATTTCCACATGCACATTTTACAATACATTTTTGATATTTGGGATGAATTTTCTTTTTCATTTATATTTCTCCAAATTATACTTTATTAATATTCTCTTATATGCAATATTTTTGATATAGAAAATTACTGTCAAATTTTATTTAGTGTTAAAAGTTATAAAATTCATAAATTCAGGTTTTCTATAAACTTCTTTGCATTTTCCAAATGCGTCCCAACCCAGTAGACCTTTCCACAAAGTAAACATTGAAAAAATCTATCTTGATTTTGATATACATATTCCGGCACAATATCTTTCACATATTCCTTTTCAATTTCAGTAGTTTTTCTATTACATATTGGACATCTTGTAAACATTTTGTCTGTTGATAGTCTTACTTCATTATTTAGCTCAAGCAATTGGTCTTTCAGATTATCTTTTTTTATGAAAATTATCTTTATTGGGTGCCTTCTTTTTCTAAAAGTATGATTTCTTGTAATTAGGATTCTCTTATCTTTATTTGCAATACTGAGTAAAGTTGCATTGCTGATTTTGTTTTTGTAGAATGTATCATATCCCAAAACTCGAAGCCATTTGGCTAATTTTCCAAGCATCTTATCAACTGCAAAGCAAGGACTATTTTTCATATAGAAAACCTATATTAAATGTCAAATATCAAAAGCCAAAATTCAAATGGTTTGTATCTTTGAAATTTTGTCATTTGGATTTTACTTGAACTTTGGATTTTGTAATTTGACATTTTTTTCTTCTATTCAATTTTGGTTATTTCAAAAGTTACAGTTCCGCCACCAGTGAAAGCTACCGGGTCTAAACATTGAACATAAGCTTTATCTCTATCATTTCCTTTTCCAGCTAATCCCCAGACATTTGAGTCAGACACTTTAAGCGCATTGTAATGTGGAAGCAAAGAAGCCAGAGAGTGCATACAAATCGGTATTTTCGTAACCAACCGATAACCATCTTCCAGCTTAAATGTATCCCCAATTTTATAAACAGGGCAGTTGCCTTTAATTTCTTTGACTTTAATAATAAGATCCATTTTTTTACTCCGGACTAATTTTTAATTGCTTGGATTCACAACAGAAACCCGACTCGAGCAAACTTGCCCGACTCGGGTTTTATTTAATCCCTTCCAAAATGATATCGCCTACAGACACATTCAAATCCCTGGCAATAACAGGGCATTTTGCCTTTAGTAGGAAAAATATGTTCTTCTTTTCATCAGATAAAGCTTCATAATTTCCCTGACCTTTACTGATTATAAAATTAGAATTTTCATATATTTTTAAAAACTCATTACTACAGGTGTTTAATACAAGACCTGGCGCATCAGTGCCAGAAGAAACAATAGTTGCGATCTTATCTATTCCAGAATCAATTGCATCTTGATATGTTACATCATTTATCACAGGGACTTCTCTAACAACATAGATTGTCGGCTTTTTCAATTGCTCTATCAGTATTTTATCAAATACACTTTCTCCAGCATTATCTCCAATGTATAGAACTTTGTCTGCTTTTTGTATATTATATTTGAATTGTTCATAATCATAGATAGCAAACTCCATTTTGAAAACCTCATTTAATTCCTTTTCAATTTCACAATCAGGATTAATAGCAAGATCTATTACATTTCCCGCAATTGCAGCTTTTACTGCGGTCATCAAAGGGTCAACAGATTTATAAATCTTTTTTTTGATATTAGGATATAATCGGAGTGCTTCTTTAATATTCTTTTGTTTTAAATTTTTGTAAGGGTCAGATTTTCCCGTAAGCACACGAATCTTTCCGTAAATTATTTTCCCAAATTCTGGAGGCGTGCTTTCTATGGGCATTTGATTAATTAATAATCCAATTTCACTTAATAACCTTTTTGTTTCTGAGTCGTTAATATTAGTAATCCTTGCAGCTCTAAGTGCTTGTTGAAAAAAACAAGGGATGCACTCAAGGTATGTTTTCATGATTTTTTATAACTACAAACTTCCGTTCCCAATCCCTAATTCAATTGGGGAGGGCTTGGGAACGAGAGATAAGGTTATTACGAAGTAGAATTTAAATCCTGAGGAACTCTCTTACCTTTTCAATCAACGATCTTTTCCATTTCCCTTCTTCAAAATATCCTTCAACCATACTTTCAACAGGTTCATTATGAATAACTCTTCCTGGATTCTCTTCTAAAAGCAGTTTGGCTAAGTCTTCTGTATAATTTTCTGATAAGTATTCATAGGCTTCTTTTAGCATAATTGGTCGTTTATTTATATGATGGACATCAGATGCGATAAAGTGTACACACCCCGTTTGTAAAATCCTATAGGCAAGTTTTTGAACATTCGCACCATAATCACCCAAAAAGCTTCCGCTATTTAACTGTATAAGAATTCCGCTGTTGGCAATATTAATCAGACGATTGAAATCGTTTAAAAATGGTGTAAAGCGTTCAGCATGAGCGAGAATTGGAACATATCCTGCTACCTGAAATTGATATAATGTCTCTTCAAAATTGTCAGGAAATCTTTGTAAGTCCGATTCTATCAAAATATAATTACTTCCAGCCAAGTTCAACTCTTCTTGTTTTGTTTTCTCAATAATATTTGGTTCGTAATAAAGCTCTGCGCCTTTGTATACTTTGATTGGTAACTTGTTTGCAATTATTTCTGATTTTAGTTTTTCTATTTTTTCATCTATGATTTTTTTAGTATTATTATAAACGCCAGTGATTATATGAGGAGTGGCAATTACTTCAGTAACCTTATTATTTATTAGTTCACGAATTATTGCTAAACTTTCCTCAATATTTTTAGCGCCGTCGTCTATACCTGGTAAGATATGAGTATGTATATCTATCAATTTTATTTCTCCTTATGGATTGCGTTGACAAATTTTTTGATTAAATCTTTGTCATTATTATCTTCTATTGCGGAACCGATAACAACAAAATCTGCACCAGCCTTCACTTTTTCTTTTGCTTGCTCTGGTGTTTTTATTCCTCCGCCAACAATCAGAGGTATATTGATATTATTTTTTACATTTCTTATCATTTCAGTGGGGACAGATATTTTTGCCCCACTACCTGCATCCATAAATACTAATTTCATACCCAAATACTGAGCTGCTAAAGCATGTGCAATGCCGATATCATATTTATTTCTGGGGATAGGAACACTGTTGCTCATATATTGTACAGAAGTCAGAGAGCCTGATTCAATGAGCATATAACCAGTAGGAATTGTTTCAATTCCTAATTTTTTTATCAAGGGGGCAGCCTTTACCTGGTCCCCTATTAATAGTTGTGGGTTTCTGCTACTTACCATACTCATAAACAGAATTGCATCAGCGTAGGAGGAGCACACATTGAAAATTCCTGGAAATATTATAATTGGCATTTTTACGGCTTGTTTGATAGATTTTATAGTAGGGTCAAAATTGTCTTCAAGCATAATACTACCGCCTACCAGAATGGCATCTACACCGAAAGAGGCACATTTCACTGCTAATTCTACCACTTTTTCTGGTTCCTGTTTGTCAGGGTCTATTAAACATAAAAAGCCAGCTCCTTTGGTATTGATAGTTTTTAGCAAAAAATCATAAACTGTTTCGTTATTCATTTGAAAACTCCTTGCTTCGCCCAACTGCCAAGCCTTGGCGGGCAGGCCGCAGCCTGTCCACGCTCCGTCGCTCCCTGATTAAATCGGGATGGAAAGCGGGGAGATACTAAGTCATTGTCCAACCCAAAGTAAAGCTAAGCATAGCAGCATATCTATTTTCATAAGCTTTTCGGAAGTTCCTGCAACTTTTTTACTCATCTTCAAAAATAGAATTAATAAATTTACCAGAAGATAAGCATCGCACAAAACAATTATCAGAATAAAAATAGGGAGTCCATAAAACTTATGAAATCCCAGCACTGTCAAGATAGTAAGAAATACCCATGATAGAAATAACAAGACAAGCGTGATATTCTCACCATATATAATGGGAACAGTTTGAGCGCCAATCTTCTTATCTCCTTCAATATCTTCTAAATCCTTTACCAGTTCTCTTATTATGGTATATAAAAATGCACAGCCAAACACGAAGAACGAATTCCCAACATTATTGTTTGCAAAACCACCATAGATGAATGTTGAACCAGTAACAAATGCAACCAGAATATTTCCGAGGAATTCCAGCTTCTTTCCTCTATAAGCATAAAGATAAAGTAAAAATGAGTTACCAATCGCAAGCAAAATTATCCAAGAGTTTTTAATGCAGATACTGATAACAATTCCACCAGCAAATAACAAAAAAGCATATCGTTTGGCATTTAAAGGTGAAATTATACCACTGGGAATTGGCCTTTCTGGTCTGTTGATTTTGTCAATATCTCTATCAAAAAAATCATTTATCACATATCCACCACTGGCAATCAGAGCAGCCGACAGTGAAGCTAAATACGGAATAAATTGATGTATGCCTTTAAACCAGAAAGCACCAAAAAGAACAGAAAGGATAACAAAGAGAAAATTGAAAGGACGAACAATTTTAATATATGAAACGAATTTCATTAGACCCGTTCTCTCCATCCTCCGAAGTAGAGAACTTCTACGGAGGACGGGCGTAGTCCCGATTTAACCGGGACGAAGGGTGAAAATTAGTCCCGACTGGTCGGGAGTAATTTGTAGTTGCAACGAAGTTGCATTACGGTACTCTATCTCTTATTGTTTCCAGAAATTCCATAAGTACCTGATTGTTTGGCATATATTTGATAATATTATGAGCGTCGTGGATAAGTTTCAGAGCTTGTTTCTTAGATTCTTCAATACCAAGTAAGACCGGGTATGTAACCCTTTCATTTCGCTGGTCTTCACCGGATTCTTTTCCCAGCAATTCATCTGCACCAACCTCATCCAGAATATCATCAATTACTTGATAAGCAAGTCCAATATTTAATGCAAAATCACTAAGAGCATTAGTAACTTGCTTGGTAGCATTAGCCATCACACAAGCCATCTGCTCGGCACCCTGGAGCAATGCGCCTGTTTTTTTTAAATGAATATCTCTAAGCACATGAAGTTTAACTCTTTTCTGCGCAGATGTCAAATCTACTACCTGACCACCTATCATACCACGAGTAGAAGCAGCATCAAGTAGTATTTCTAAGCATTGCAAAGCTTTCTTGTGATTGTTGAGTTTTAGTATGGTCTCAAACGCTTTTGTAATCAGAGCATCTCCAGTTAGTATTGCTATAGCATTACCGAATTTTTTGTGACAACTGGATTTTCCGCGCCGTTTATCAGCATTATCAATAAATGGAAGGTCATCATGGATTAATGATGCGGTATGAAGCATTTCAATGGCAGCCGCAAGAGGAAGCAATTTCTGGAGCGCTTTACTAGTATGGCGGTTGACTAACATCTCATAAGTAGCTATTAAGAGAATAGACCGAAGTCGTTTACCGCCTACAAAAATAGAATACCTCATCGCCTTATGAATTTTCTGTGGATATGTATCTGCAGATGTAAGGTACTTATCAAGAGCCTTATTTATAATTTTTCTTCTGCCTTCAAAATATCTTTCTAATAACAATCTTCCTCCTGTATTTTGCCCGAATTTTTTGAGCAATTAACATTTTCTTTTAGTAAAAAGAAAAATGTTGTGCTTTGTTGTCAATATTTTGAGCCTAAAATTTCTTCTGGTATGAAAATATAATATTTCAAAATTATTTTATTTATGTTTTACAATAGCGATACAGGATCCATATCAATCTGCATCTTTATGTAACTTGGTATTTTTATATTTTGCTGAAACCAACCAATAAACTTGTAAACTGCATTTCTATCTTTTGCTTTAATCACAATATGATAGCGATATTGTTTGCGAATTTTACTTAATGGCGCCGCAACTGGACCTAGAATAATTATATTTTCAGATTTTTCAAATTGTTTAAGTTTTCCTCTAATCTTAAATACGATCTCTTTTAATTTGTCTTTGTCCCCCAAAGTAAAAAGCAATCTAACTAATTTTGTATATGGTGGATAATGAAGTTTTTTTCGTAGTCCAAGTTCATGTTCGGTAAATTCTATAAAATTCTGTTTTTGTGCAAGTTGTATGCTATAATGTTTAGGATTGTAGGTTTGCACTATGACTTCGCCTTTTTTTTCACTTCTGCCTGTGCGTCCTGCTACTTGTGTAATATGCTGGAAGTTTCTTTCAGCAGCA
Organism: Candidatus Cloacimonadota bacterium; assembly: GCA_034722995.1. NCBI lineage: Bacteria > Pseudomonadati > Candidatus Cloacimonadota > Candidatus Cloacimonadota bacterium. The sequence continues at coordinate 13,989 of JAYEOL010000015.1, forward strand.
CGAAAATCAGGTAGATTAAGATTTACATCAGCGGAAATAATGCCAACTAAAGTTACATTTGGGAAATCCAGCCCTTTTATTATCATTTGTGTTCCAAGCAAAATATCAATATAACCATTTCTTACTTTATTAAATACCTTTTGATAGACCTGTTTTCCTCTGGTTGTATCTGTATCCATACGGGCAATTCGTGCTGTAGGAAAAAGAAACTCCAGATTTTTTTCTATCTTCTCGGTTCCCGGAGAGCCAAAGTTAAATATGTATCCTTCACATTCTGGACACTTTTTCGGCAAAGCTTGATTATATCCACAATAATGGCAAACCATACGATTGTTATACGAATGATATGTGAGGCTGATGTTACAATCTTTGCATTGAAAAACTTTCCCACATTTTACACATTGGACATAAGATGCATAGCCTCTCCTGTTTTGAAAAAGAATTATCTGCTCTTTTTTTATTAATCGGTCTTCTATTTTGTCTTTAAGAAGTTGTGATAAAATTTCAGTATGATCCTTTTCTTGTCGCATATCAACGATAGTGAGTTCGGGCAGAATTTGATTTTGTACTCTTTCTTTCATTTCCAACAGCTGATATTTGTTTTGACTTGCGTTATAGTATGATTCCAAAGAAGGAGTGGCACTTCCTAAAACTACGACGGCATTATTTAATTTTCCTCGCAATACAGCCATATCTCTGCCATTATAAAGAGGATTCCTTTCAGTTTGCTTGTAAGTGTTTTCGTGCTCTTCATCCACGATTATCAAACCAATATTTTTAAGTGGCGCAAAAATAGCACTACGAACACCAATTACGACTTTCTTTTTACTTCTATTAATTTCATTCCAGGAATAAAGTCGTTCTCTATCACTGAGTTTGCTGTGGATAACCGCAATATCATCTCCAAAATGGGCGTAAAATCTTTCAACAGTTTGTGGAGTTAAGGAAATTTCTGGAATGAGCAGAATCGCAGTCTTCCCTTTTGCCAGCACTTTTTTCATTACTCTGATATAAACCTCTGTCTTTCCACTTGATGTAACCCCGTGGAGTAAGAAAGTTTGAAATTTTTTTAAAGAGATTGCTTTTTGAATTTCTGAAACGATACTATCTTGCTCACCCGTAAGTTCAAATTGTGGGGGAGAAAATTTGTTGATACTTTCAAAAATGTCAGGATAAACTTCTTTTTTGACAAGATTGACCAGTCCCTTCTCTCTCAACTTATTAATAATACTATAAGAGAATTTTTTAGCAATCTCGGAAACAGAGATTGTCCTTTCCTCACTTTTTAGAAATTCATAAAGCTCTCTTTGTTTAGAGGTTAGATCTGTGGTTGCTTTTTTCTCAGTTAATGTTAGACAATTAACTATTTTCTTTTCAATTTTTCTTTTGTAACTTCTTTCAATTTCAATAATGTTTTTCTTTTCCATCTCTAACAAAGTCTTAAATAGCGAGGGAATTTTTTGTTGAGATAAGACTTGTATATTAACTGGTTGCCCAGATTTTTTCAAAAAATCAATTATTTTTTTGTATTGCAGGTTAGTAAAATTTTCATTTTTTAGACTAATTTTCTGAATTGTATTCACATTAAGTCCTGCTGGAAGCATAGCTTTTAGCACTAAACCAATTGGACAGAAATAATATTTAGAGATCCACTTAGCAAGTTGGAATAGTTCATCCGTCAGCTGACGGGTTGGCTTTTCATCAATAATCTCTTTTATTTCTTTTACCTTTTCTGGTTCAAAATCAATCTTTTCAGGAAATCCAATTATGATACCAGTTTGCAGTCTGTAATTAAAATCTATTAGAACTCTCTGCCCAATTTGTGGATGAAGTTTTTCTTCAACCTTATAGGTAAAGGTATTTGGGTTATTTATTGGGATTGCGATTTCTAAATACATTATTGGTTAAAAGGTATATGGTATAAGGAAATAAGGATATAGTGGCTGGGTGGATAATACCAGCCAGAATAAAAAGTAAAAGAAATGTTTAACTTGTTCATTTTTTTTGATAACTAAAAGTTCCCGCCTAATCCTAACTTTAGCCTTATGGGTGGTAAGCACAAACCCCCACCAATTTCAAAATTTACAAATATACTCTTATATATTCTAAAATTATGCCCAGATATAATACCTATCTGTGGTATAATTACATTTTTTGTTTTAAGGGAAGGTGGAGAAAATTTCTTCGATTCAGATGAGATATAACCTAATTCAACAAAATATCCCCAATATCTACTACTCATGAAATCTGAGAGAATTGATTTTTCTTTATATTCTTTTCTTAAATGGGTATATTTAATACCAAAGTATTTTACTCCAATTAAATCTTGAAAATAGGTATCATTATAATAATCCAACATTTTCTCTATTTCAACAATACTAAATTTTAAAGTAAATCTTGTAAGAGTAGAATCTGTATTGCTGTAACTGTAATTTATATTGAAAATTCCTAATAAGATGTCAGATAAATTTATATCTATAAAATTTCTTTTCGAATTATCTACTTGAATCGTATTTATATTTTTTATCCTATCATTAATATTTATTTTGTAAAACAAGTCTTTATTATTGAAGAGAATTTGACTCATATATAGATCATTAATGTCATTAATTTTTTCATTAGCAAATGCTATCGAACACAAAATAATTCCTATAATTAGGCATATAAATTTTTTCATTTTTCTTGCTTTATTAAACCGTCTTATAAAAAGATACACTTAAATGGATAGAGGAACTCTGTTCCGTCTGCCACCTGTGAAACTTGCGTTAATTAAAATTTAAATTTAATGAGCTGTTGTTGTCAATTTTTATATAAAAATTTGGGTTATAAAAGGTCTCCCAGCAACTGGATTTTACCGGGAGACTTAAGATTAAGATGCTATCTATTTTAGTAAAGGGGATTTGTTTTCCAGAATTTTAACGAATTAGAATCATTCTCTTTGTCACTTTAAACTTGTCCATTTTTAGACTATAAAAATAGATTCCACTTGGGACAGGTCTTCCTTTCTCATCTTTTCCATCCCATACAACTTCATTAATTTTTAATTTATAATTTTGAATTTTTAATTGTCTTATCAGTTGTCCTCTTACATTGAAAATATCCAGATAAATCTCTCTCTCAAACATCATAGGAATGGATAATAGTTTATTTAAATTAAACGAAATTGTAGTTGAATTGCTAAAAGGATTTGGATAGTTTTGAAGTAAGATATTGTCTGTTGATCGATTTTGCCAATCATCTACTGCAGGAATATATTGCCATTCATACGCACCCATATCTATTCTGCCTCCGGATATTCTCGGTTTGCCTGCTAGGTCATATTCCGGCAGGTGTAAGCCAGTTGTATCTATTGTGCCAGAATCTATGCAGGATGAACTATCCGAAAGTGCATAAGGATAATCGCCAGTTCCTATCCAGAAAGGGTTTTCATCTATATTGCCTTCCAGCCAGTTAAGTGTATTATTCCCCAAAACCATAATGCCCCACATACCACCCTGTATTAAGCTATTTTGAACAGTAAGAGTACAAGGCATATCTCTTCCATCAACAACTATTTCTCTCGGAATATCTCCATATAAAATTGAATTAATAATATTTACCTCCGCTCCATAATCTAACTTGACTGCTCCACCAGTTGGTGTAGTATTATCACCTATTGTTGCATTAATTACATCAACTGTTGCATTATTCATTACAGTTAATGCTACTGAGGACAAAGGCCAATCAGTAGTTACATTGACATTATTGGTAACTTGTACATTCTTAAAAATGCCATAAAAATTATTAGATGTAATCATATCCCCGCCAACAACTATACCTCCACCATCACCTACATCAGGATCAGAGTCGGGTAAATTATTTCTAACAACACAGTTCTCTACTGAAAACTGATGAAATATCTGACTATTATTGTATATTTTCAATGCTTTACCACCTAAATTGTCATAGATATACAAATTCTTCATGAGTAAATTATTTATAGCATTAGTTAAAATACCACTTCCAGCCGAACCCCCACAATGATGCAGTGTAATATTTTCTAATAATATATTATTGTTTTTTCTTATTTTTACGCCTCCATAATCACTCATTTCACATTCATATCCTGAACCATTTATCATAGTTAAATTTTTAAGCGCATACTCCTCTTCCTCATCTTCTGCTTGGATTAGTTTAGTTAAATGGTCTCCATCAAGAATAGTATTTTCCATACTTTCCCCAACAAGAGACACATAACTTCTTAAATTTAGAGGAAATTTTTCTTCATTCACACTTGGCGAATATACACCATCAGCAATATGAATAGTATTTGGATACAGGCTATCAGATGCTATCTTAGTAAGTGCATAAGAAATTGTCTGGAGGGGTTCGTCTGTGGTTAAACCACTGTTATTATTATCTCCATCCGGGCTTACATATAAATCTGCATTTACAGGTTCAATTTTTGAATTTAATATACTGGTGGTAACATCGTATAATGGATTACCGTACGCATCCTTAGAAGAAATAAAATAATTATCTGGAGCCATTACCGTAAATGTATCAACCACTATTTCCGCAGGTGGACAGGAGGGTGATTTCTGAAAATCCGAACCTATAGGTGAGTAATTCAAGTAAACATTTGAGAGGATATTATTATTAAAATTAACATGAGAACCACCACTTAACTTAATCCCACCACCAATCCATGTTGCATGATTATTTGTTACTGTAACACCAGATAAAGTAATATTATTTGAATTACAAATATATAACCCTCCCCCAAAATGTGCTTTGTTGTTTTTTACAAAACACTTTTTTATCGTAGGATTTGAGTCCTTGATTACTATTCCACCTCCACGTTGAAACCCTAAATTTATTGATCCAACCCCATTTTGTATTGTAAACCCATATAAGAGAGTACTCTCATCTTCACCTGAAACGATTTTAACTACACTACCTTCATGATTCCCATCAATAATAGTTTGGTGAATAAAGGAGTCTGATTCTGTTATAATGTATAAACTGGCAACAGTTATGTTTTTGCCGTTAAAGTTTATGTTTTCATAGTATGTTCCGGGATAGACTAAAACTGTATCTCCATCTGTGGAAGCGTTTATGCCTTCCTGGATAGTAGTATAGTTTCCTGTTCCTGTTGTATCTACAATGATAGTATTTCCAATTAATGGAAAATTGGAAAATAAAAATATAATAGATAATGATATTATTATTTCTAATTTCATAAGTCTCCTTTTAAAAGGAGAAACTCGACTCGAGTTCAAGAACCCGAGTCGGGTTTCATTCGTGTGTGTTTTATCATCAACGCATCAACATTTATTCTACGAAGTTTCTTAATATCCGTAGTCTGGACGAAGGATATTAACGAAGTAGAAACATCTTCTTGATTATTCTTTTCTTACCAGCTGATAGCTTGTAGAAATATATCCCGTTTCCTAATTTTTTGCTATTATCATCTTTCCCATTCCAGATTATGCTATGATTTCCTGCTGAAACTTTTCCTTTCAAAAGGGCTTTTACTCTTTGTCCTCTGATATTATAAATAGATATCTCAATAACAAATTCTTCTGGCAGGGCATAAGAAATTGTTGTATTATAACCAAAAGGATTTGGGGCATTTTGTGAAAGAGAAACTTCAGTAGGAATTGTAATACCTCCACCTGTATTCAGACGCACTATTGAATATCCCTGTCTGCCTGCTATGAGTCTTCTCTCAATATATTCACCTGTTATGAAATCATATACAGAATAATCATTTATCTTCTGCTTATCTCCTCTTCCATAAACAATCTGAAATGTAAGTTCACCAACATCTTTGTTTACAAAATCAGTATAAGAAAAAATCTGTGCTCTGCCACTATCTACAACAGTTGCACCAACACATATATCATCTTCAAAAACACCAATTTCCATAATACTCTCATCAATCTCATCTATATTAATTGCTTCATAATCAGGCTTATCAGTGTAGGTAAAATTCTGAGGATTTTGTTTTTCAGGCACAGAAATCTTTTCACCTGAATAATTCCATTGGAAGTCCGTTATAGTCTGATGAACTTGAACCATATATCCTTTTCCATATCTCATAGGGATTGGGTTCGAGGAAATGGGATGAGTCGCAGTTCTATTTTTTACTTCCATTGAGCCATCAAAGTAGAAATGATCTTCACCCTTGATATATCTAACATTTGACCACTCATCACCAAAAGCAATATCTGACATCAGAGTTTGTGGTAACCAATAACCTATCCAGTTCCAATATGGTTCTCCCAATAATGTTATAGGTGTGTCTGGTGCAAGCCTGCTACCATCAAGTGGTAAGTAGCTATTATCTGTATAACTTGTTCGGAGTTTGTAACCAGATGTGCTTACTATATTCTCCAATCCAACTGGATGCCAAGTCTCATCATAGTATTTCAAAACACCGCCTTGTCCTTTCAATTCTATCCAACCCAATGTTGGGAAAGGTTCAATATTCATTAGAACGCTATCTGCTGCAACAGGTTCATTTCCATCTCTCTCCAATCTTGGGAAGCTTACCCAGTTCCATTTGTTTTTTATTTTCTTTACATCATACACAGTTGGGTAGCAGCCCATATCTATTCGGGTGCTGTCAGGATCTTGCATATTGGGGTCACCAGCATCAATGCAGGGGCTTCCTTCAAGGAGATGGTATAGGTGGTTGCCTTCTTCTACAAAGAGAGGGTCTGCATCTATGTTACCAGTGCCAGTAAATCCTCCTTCAATATCCGAATAAGTAACATCAGTAATATAAGAAGAAATTTGCATAAACTGATTACCATATGCAATAGAATTAATAATTGTAGGACTTTGTTCTTGGAATCGAATGACTCCTTTTTTATTTTCTACGATTGTACAATTGGAAATAACACCTCCAGCCATATAGATACCTGCACCTGAACCTACGCCAAAACCGTTATCTATAACTAACGTATTCTCGATCGTACCATTTCTTCTTGGAAAAGGTTCATCCAGAAATATACCATACCATGCATTCATTCTAACAATACAATCCTTTATAGTCACTTCAGAATAATCACTAGAACCTATACCACAATATTCATTGTCTTCTGCTATACAATTTACAATGTTACAAGTCGCAACAAACATACTTATTCCACAACCACAAGCGTTACAAACCGTCAGGTTAGAAATATTGCATGTGGCGTAATCGATATGCAATGGAGAATATCCATAATAATCACTTTCTATTGTTACATCATTTGGATCAAGAGTACTACCTGTTATATCAATATCAATTTCTATATCTAAATGATCATAATAATATCCAGGATGGATAACTATTACATCACCTGCTTGAGCAGCATTATATGCTGATGAAATTGTGGGATACTGCTGTCCTGAACCTACATGAAGTTCATCTGCATTGAGGGAGCTTATATTGGTGCTAATATATACCATCACTAGGATTAAAAATATTTTTTTCATCTTATTCCTCAGAAATATTTTATTTACCCTTTTTCTACTTTTCCCTCTTACCTAAGGGTTAGATGCGATGTATTCCCCTTACAGTATTAACTTGAAAATCAATAAGAAACATATCGGCATCATCGGGAAAACAATACTGGCACCTCTCTACACGGGGAAGAAACAAAAGAGAGAGGCAGGTAGCCGAATGAATTTGTTCTTACCAATATAAAAAATACCATAAGTAAAGAGTGATATAGTTGAATGTATATGTGAAATATTCAGTAAATTGCAAATTCTGGGTGGGGGGGGTGAAACCAAAAATGCAAAATGAAAAATTAGACATAATAGTGATATTTTTTCTTAATCCCGACTTTCTTGTTTTAATTCTCATTTTTGCCCTATAATTACACATTCCATTTAATAAAAATAAAAGTAATTTTGTCAAATTTTTGTTTCTCTTGCCTTATAAAATTTAATATCAATGTTTAAGTTAATTATGGATAGAAAAGAATTCGGCAAATTCGGTGAGGACATTGCCACCAAATTTTTAGAACATAACGGCTATAGAATCATTGAAAGAAACTACCATTCTATTTACGGTGAAATTGACATAATCTGCAAAAAGAACAATCAACTTATTTTTATTGAAGTCAAAGCAAGAAAATCTCTCAAATTTGGGGAGCCATTAGAAGCAGTCACTGAAAAGAAAAGGGAGAAAATCATAAAAACTGCCTATCATTTTATTACAAAGCATCAGCTTGATTTATCCATTAGATTTGATATTATAACAATTCAATATATTTCAAAAGAAAAAAGGTATAAATTTGAACATATCAAAAATGCCTTTTTAGGAACTCCTATCTGAACTTTTGCCACGGATTTTTACTGATTTTTTTTATTCGCCACAGATTTTCACGGATATTCACGGATAATTTTTCGTAATTTTTTTTCAAATATTTAAACATATCTGTGCTTATCCGTGAGAATCTGTGGCAAATTTTTAGGAAGTCCTATTCCAACTCTCTTTCATCAAAATATTCTCCCAGATAATCCAGCCAGTTGGGGTCAGTAAATTCCTTCTCATCATTTTCACTGTAAACCAGTTTATAATTACCCTGACCAGTGAAGTCTACAAAGATATATATCCTCTTTCCACCCTGATAATATTTCCATATTATATATGGTTTAGCTTTAAACTCATAACCCTTTTCAATTATTTCAGCTGGTTTACCTCTGCGAATATAGATTCTACCTCTATCGGTTTTCCATCCATCCTTAAAATGTGAGAAATGTTCATCAGCATATTGAGTCCGTCTTATAACCTCTTCCTTGAACTCATTCTTTTCAGTTATAGGATTAGGGTCGTTTTGTCGCCAGAATCTTTCTATAAATTTTAATTTGGCTTTGTTACTCAAATCCTGATAAATCTTATTATCCTGACGGGTCAAAAAATATTTTACATATCGGTATTCTGCTTCCACATCAGCTTCTGTAACCTTCTTTTCTGGTTCTGATATGAAGAAAATCTCTTGAGTAGAAACATTTTCAGGAATCTCAACGACTATTTTGTAAGTTCCAGGATTCCAATCAGAAATTGATATTGAACCCCAAAATGCCTTTTTATCACTTTCAATAGGAAAATCTTGGGATTTTTGATAGCATATAGAATCGTTTTCTCTACCAGAGGTAGATCCTTTGGATGAGAAAATTGCAATTTGCCAATTAGCAGTTTTAGGATCTATTGTATCAAGGTTGTAAACTTCAAAATAATATGCGAAACTCGGATTTTCGGAAGGATTTATAAGATGATTTGGATTAACAAGAAAGATGATATTGTCTCTTTTAAAATTGGTAAAACTTTCTGTGGTGTCAGATTTATAAAATGAGTCTATTTCCAGGTCACTGATAATTAGATTCTCAGTATCTAAGGTTTTCAATTTTTTGTCCCAGCGAATTTTATTCTTACTAAGCCTATCTGATATTTCAATAGCAAATTCATAAATTCCTGGCGTGACCTGAGCAATGATTTTATCAATGAAGAATCCATCAGGTTCAATTGTGGTTTTTCCCGCTTCCCCGGAAATCAGTTGAGAATAATCTTTGGTGTATAACTCTTTTCCCTCTTTATTATAAATTGAAAATTTAATATCAAGCTGAGCGCAAAAACGATTTTCAAATAATTTAAACCGTAGATTCTTATGGTAAATTTTATACGAAATTTCAAAGATTGTATTGTTTTCTTCTGAAAGAAAACGATTACAATCAAATAGCACTGGCAAGTCAGCAGAAAGAATAATTGGCATTATTAAAGATACAAAAACTAAAATTATAATTTTATTTTTCATTTTATGCCTAAGGCAGATTCTTCGGAGAAATCAACCTTTATACCTTTGATAAAATATTCTTCATCATTAACAAAATCATGTAGAGTTTTTCCCGGAAAGATTTTATATTTTTGTGAAATAATATCTAATACACCAAAGAGTTGTGTTTTGACTTTAAAGTGAACTGTAAAATTACCTGGCTCAGAAACAAAGCATTTTTTTACAAAATCCTTTAGTTTGTTGTTATCTATATTTTCTTCAGAGATGTTGAGATAGACATTACCAGATAATTTATTTGATAATTTATCTATCGGGATAATTTCCCTTGCTATTAATCTTAATTTATTACTATCCTGAAATTCTCTGTCCGACAGATGACCTGTGATATACAATATTTCGCCTTCTTTAAGTGTATTATGATACTTAGAATAAATAGATGCGAATAAAATTACTTCAAATTTATCATATAGATCTTCGCATTGTAAGAAAGCCATAAGATTATTATTCTTATCATTTTTTTTTGAGATGTTATTCAAAAGAGAAAATATTCTTAATGGGCTGGGCAATTTCTTTATTGTTTCCTTTTTGCTTAGATATTCATCATATTTTTTTGTATCAAAATTAGATAAAAACTCAATTTCTCCCTCATGTTCTTTAAATGGATGTCCAGAAACATAGAAACCAAGAAGTTCTTTTTCTTTTTCTAATTTATAGTTTAAAGTCCAGTCTTTAACTTTTGGCATTTTGGGATATTTATCAACATCTTCAGTCAGTTTACTATCAAATAGTGAAACTTGTCCTTTAATTCTTTCCCTATTTTTCTGTGTGCCGAAGTTTAAAGCAGATTCAATCGCAGTGTATTGTTGAGCCCGATTTCCTTCAAGACTGTCCATAGCACCGGCGCCGATTAAACTCTCAAGTGTTGTTTTATTGATGTGATTTATCTCAATATTTTCACATAATTCATATATGTTTATGAATTTTTTCTGCCTTTTTCTGCCATCTACAATTGCATTGGCAGCATTCTCTCCAACATTCTTAATAGCTTTCAGTCCAAAGATGATTTTGCCATCTTTCACATTAAAGTTATATTCACTGAGATTAATATCTGGATGTAGGACTTCTATGCCCATTCTGTGGCAATCATCAATGAATTTTGCAACTTTCTCACTATCTGATTCAACTGTCATAAGTGCAGCCATAAATTCTGCTGGATAATTTGCTTTTAGATATGCGGTCTGGTATGAAATAATGCTGTATGCTACGCTATGAGATTTGTTAAATCCATACTGTGCAAATTTTTCAATTAGTTTGTAAATTTCTTCAGCGGTGTTCTGGCTGACATCATTTTTTAAAGCACCTTCAACGAATTTTGGTTTGAGTTTATTCATTACTCTTTTTTGTTTTTTTGCCATTGCCTTTCTGAGAATATCAGCTTCACCGAAAGAAAATCCAGCAAGTTTATGTGCTATTTGCATTACTTGTTCTTGATATACAATAACCCCATAAGTTGGTCTTAAAATTTCCTCAATTAAGGGATGTAGATAAATAACTTCTTCTTCGTTATTTTTTCTTCTTATATATACTTTATGCATACCGCTATTCAAGGGACCAGGTCTATACAATGCTGTGCAAACCGCAAGGTCATCAATACAATTTGGTTTTATTTGCATAAGAACATTTCTCATTCCAGTGCCTTCAAATTGAAATACGCCATCAGTATCGCCTCTACATAGAAGCTCATAGGTGCTTATATCATTTAAATCAATATTATCAATATCAATTTCTTTATTGTAATTTGTTTTAATTAGTTCAAGGGCTTTTTCTATTACCGTAATGTTTTTTAGTCCAAGGCAGTCTAATTTAAGAAGTCCGATTTTTTCAAGCCATTTTCCTTCATATTGAGTAACCACACTATTATCTTTTACAGATTTTGCAAGAGGAACATAATTTACTAAATTATCTGGTGCGATAACCAGTCCTGCAGCATGCACTCCTGAATGGCGGAGCAAACCCTCTATTGTCTTTGAATATTCTATTAATTTTTTGTATTCCTTTTTACTATTGATGAGTTCTTTGAGTTCTGGATTCTCTTCTATAGCATTCCCAAGAATTATTCCTGGTCTGGAACTTATTTTTTTTGCAATCTGGTCAACCTCCCCCTGGGATAGTCCCATTACTCTACCGACATCTCTAACAACCATCTTAGCCCCGAGGCTTCCAAAAGTAATTATCTGACTCACATTCTTTCTACCATATTTTTTTACAATGTAATCTATGACAGCATTGCGTTTTTCAGCGGAAAAGTCAATATCAATATCTGGCATACCTACTCGTTCAGGATTAAGAAATCTTTCAAAAATCAAATCGTATTTTAATGGTTCAATGCGAGTTATATCTGTTAGATAAGATACAATGCTTCCTGCGGCTGAGCCTCTGCCCGGACCGACCATAACACCCATTTTTCGGGCAGAAGAAACAATATCCCTTGTTACCAAAAAATATCCAGCAAATCCTGTATCTTTAATAACCTGTAATTCGTAATTAATCCTTTGCTTTATTTCGTCTGTAATAGAGTCGTATTTTTTCTCAACGGATTCAAAGACTATATTGCTTAAGTATTCATCCATATCTTTATATTGAGAAGGGATGGATACTTTCGGCAGCAAGAATTTGTCAAAGTGTAATTTTAGATTGCATTTTTCAGCAATCTTATTCGTATTCTCTATAGCTTCAGGAAGGTCCTTAAAAAGTTCTCGCATCTCCTGTTCGGATTTGAAATAAACCTGGTCGGTATTAAATCTCATTCTGTTTTCATCTTTAAGTAATTTTCCTGTTTGAATGCATAAAAGTATATCGTGTGCTACAGCATCTGATTTTTTTAGATAGTGATTATCATTTGTACAAACGAGTTCAGCATTAGTTTCTTTTGATAATTTCTTTAGGCCATTGATGAGTTTCTCCTCATTTTCTAAGCCCAATCTCATTATTTCCAAGTAAAAGTTATCTTGCCCAAAGATTTCTTGATAGTCATGCACAACCTTTATTGCACTTTTATATTTTCCAGAGAGAATCAATTGTGGAATTTCCCCTTTCATGCAACCACTTAATGCGATGAGACCTTTTGAATACTGTTTTAGTAATTGCCTATCAATACGGGGCTTGTAGTAAAATCCATCAAGGAAACCAATACTTGAAAGTTTTACAAGGTTTTGGTATCCAGTCATATTTTTTGTTAGAATTGTGAGATGATATCGGGTATTTTTTTTAGAATTTTCAGAATATATATTTCCATTGATTACATAGGCTTCCATTCCAATGATTGGTTTTAGTTTAGCATTTTTTGCTTCTTCATAAAAGTCTATTGTGCCACACATATTGCCGTGGTCAGTTATTGCTATGGCTGGCATACCATTTTTAGCAGCCATTTTTATCATATCCTTAACACGGCAAGCACCATCCAAGAGGCTGTACTGCGTGTGGTTATGTAAATGAACAAACGGCATCTTGACTCCTAATAATAATCTTTAATATGAGATATGCAAAATAGTATTTTTTTGACCTCACCTCAATCCTCTCCTAAAGGAGAGGAAGACAAGATTCTCCTTCTCCTTGCCCGTTCTCCGTAGTATCCATTCTCCGTAGCAAGACTGCGAAGGATGAACTACGAAGGATGAATAGGAGAAGGAGTTAGGGGTTGAGGTTATGAAAACAATTTCTTTAAAATTAATCGGAAAAACTCAAAATCATCTATTTTACATAACTCATTCAGGAAAGAATAATCTAAATTTAGAAAAAAAATAAAGGCAGTCAATCTTTATTTTGACTGCCAGTAAATTATGAGCAATAAATCCGTATATAATCGGGACAATTATTTATAAGATTTAATTGATTTATTGATAGACGCTTACCTGTCGTCTCTTTTTTCTTAAAGATTTGCATCCGGGAAATTTGTATGATTCAAATTTTACATAACCATCAATAAGTGAGAATATTGTATAATCATTTCCCAGTCCAACATTCTTACCGGGATGAATTTTTGTCCCTCGCTGTCTAATAAGTATATTTCCAGCTCTAACAAATTCACCAGCATATTTTTTTACACCCAAAAATTTAGGATTACTGTCTCTTCCGTTTTGTGTGCTGCCAACACCTTTTTTATGTGCCACTTTATCCTCCTAAAAATTATTTAGCCACGAAATTACCCCAGTTAAATAGAAAAAAGGATTTAACGGGACAGACACGAAAAAGACACAAAAGATTCAAATTTAATAAGGTGCATTCAGTGTGCTTTTGTGTGTTTTTTGTGGCTCACTTCATTTCTTCTCCCAAGAGGGATTTATTATTCTTTTACAATGTCTTTAACTTTTACTTCTGTATATTTTTGTCTATGACTTTGCTTTCTACTATAACCTTTTCGTTTCTTTTTCTTAAAAACGATTATCTTTTTATCTCTGCCATGAGAAAGAACCTCAGCAAGAACCTTTGCCTTTTTTACATAAGGTTTTCCAATTTTTGGTCTTTTGTCGCCTTCTAAAGCTAAGACCTCATTAATCTCAAATTCTGCTCCAACTTCTTTACCATCAATATATGGGACCTTAACGATATCGTCTTTTTGAACCTTGAACTGCTGTCCTTTATAATTTATTATTGCGTACATTATTCTCCTTGAAATTAAGAAATAAAATTTTTTTGTATAATAACTGTCAAGTTTTGTATAAATTAGTTATATCCCTTTTTGATTTCATAGACATTATTTTAAACTGGTTATAATCTAATTCATTATCAAGAACAAATTTCCAGGCGAAATGATAATCTGTGCGTAAAGATATATGATTGTCAACGACATAATCATATAGCCATTTATTGATATGAATTTCCAGTTTATCTTCTGGATGATATTTTTCAGCACGGTTAAACCAATGAAAAATGTTATTGAGTACACTGCTACGAGCCGGCACCCTTCCAACTCCCTGGCAGCAGGGACAACTTTCAAAGAAGGAGGAAAGGAGATTAGACCTTCCTCGTTTCCTTGTCATTTCAACCATATTTAAAGGACTGGATGAGAAAATTTTATGCGGTGAATAATCCTTGCTCATCTCTTCACGAAAAGTTCGTATGACTTTTTGGCGATTTTCAATATTTTGCATATCAATAAAATCTATAAATATCATTCCAGTTAAGTCTTGCAGACGGATCTGACGAGCTATCTCCTTTGCTGCTTCTATGTTTGTAATCGTTACTGTATTCTCTAAATTTTTATCTCCGACAAAGCTACCAGTATTCACATCAATAGAAACGAGAGCTTCTGTTTGCTGGATAACTATAAATCCGCCTCTGCTAAGGTATATTCTTGAACGCATGATTTTTGATATCTCCTTTTCAATGCCGAATGCATCAAATATTCCAGATTCTTCTCTAAATAACTTAATCTTCTTAATCATTTCAGGTGCAATTCTCTTCAGTCTTTTAATAATCTTGCTTCGTATTGCTTTGGAATCAATTATTATATGATTGAGATTTCTATTAATAAGTTCTCTTATTATAATTGAGCTTAGATCATTCTCATCATATATACATTCCGGGGCTGTATAATTTTTATATCTTTCTTGAATATCTTCCCAGATTCTTTTGAGATTTAAATATTCTTTTCTAAACTCTGCCTCACTATGTAATTCAGCATTTGTACGAATGATGATTCCAACATCGTCATCTTTAATTTTATGGAAGATTCTTTTCAGCCTTTTTCTTTCCTTTATAGATGTAACTTTTCGTGAAACAGCCATATAACTCTTATAAGGCATATAAACCATAAACCTTCCAGGGATTGAAATTTGTCCTGTAAGTCTTGCACCTTTTTTACCAAGAGGGGCTTTTTCTACCTGTACCATAACTTCCTGCCCGACTTCTAATAGTTTCCCCATTTTATAGACATCATTTTTTACTTCTTTGAGGAAACTTTCATCTTCTAACTCCTCTAAATCCAGGAAATCAGGAATGGCATCTCGGAAATGCAAAAGTGCTGTTCTGTCTAAACCAATATCAATAAACGTAGCTCCCATTCCAGGCACATTGTCTTTAACAATTCCCTTGTAAATATTGCCTATTATTTCTTTCTTATTTTGTTTATGAATAAGCAATTCTACCAATTGATTATCTTCTAATACTGCCAATCTGTTTTCAAAAGAGCCAATATTAATAATCATTTCATTTTTCATAATTTTAGTCCTTTCAAAATATTCTTATTCTTTCAATTTTTAATTTATCTATTTCATCCATCGGATAATGAAAAACTTTATCTAAGATATCAAAGACTCCAGCTCCGGATATTTTTTTGTTAATCAAAACACCATTTTGCTGTAATTTCATATCTGAAACTACTTCTTTTAGATTTATTTTTCTCTCTTTTTTCTGGATAAAATGAGAATGATTTTTAAAATATACAATTCTATCATTCCAGTTAAAATTCTCTTTTGAAGAAACTCTCACCAATTCATTCTGGAAATTTGAGATTTTTTTGGAAAAATTAGAGAGTGATTCTACTTTTTTAAGACGAAAACCTTTAGGGAGATTAAACTTTAGTTTATCAAGGATTTTTGGCTCCTTAATCTTTTTCGTTAAACTAATTTCAAAAAATTCATTGCAGCCAATAAGTCCAAGGCTTAATGGCGGGCATAAAGAGATTTTAGGATTTGGTCTAAAACCTTTTGTGAAATAAATAGGGAGGCAACTCCTACGAATAATTTTGTATATCATATTTAACAAATTTCTATGTGAGAAGAAGCGTAGAGCCTTACCTTTCTCATAAAATATTCTAAATTTAGAAATCGGCAAGTTATTTTTGATTTTTTGTGATGGTGGAACTGAGTTCACAACTATTTTATTTTGCACATATTTTGGTGGGGTTTTTAAGCAGACTCCGCAATCCTGACACTCGTAATGCCGACAATCCGGGCTGGTTTTTCCTTCTTTTGACCTTTCATATTCCTTTTGCAGAAAATCTTCTTTAATTCCACAATCAATATGACTCCAGCAAAGCTTTTTGTTAAATTCCTTTAAGCCTGTATAGTTTTCAAAATTTATGTTATTTTTTTGTGCGGATTTTGTCCAGCGAGAATACTCAAAATGCTCACTCCATGCATCAAATATTGCTCCATTTTTGTATGCGTCGTAAATCAATTTTCCAACCTTTCTATCTCCTCTTGATATAACTGCTTCAAGAATAGAGTGCTCAATTGAATGGTATTTTATTCTAACCTTTTTGTTAGCCTTAAAGTAATTTTTGATAAATCGGACTTTTTGTATCAGATTTTCCTTTTTATCCTGAGCACACCACTGGAAAGGTGTGAATGGTTTAGGCACGAAAGCTGAAATACTGACATTTATTTTTACTGCTTTATAAGGATGAAGTTTGAATATTTTTTCTATCAAATTAACAATTGCTACAATGTCATTATCGGTTTCAAATGGAAGACCAACCATAAAGTATAATTTAATCGTTCGCAGTCCAAAAGATATTGCTGATTTAATAGATGAAAGAATGTCATCTTCATTTATTTGCTTGTTAATTTTATCCCGCAATTTTTGTGTTCCAGCCTCTGGTGCAAATGTTAAATTACTGCCCGATAGATTTGTAATTAATTTAGAAAGATTTTTATTAAAAGTATCTATTCGCAAAGAGGGAAGAGATAATGAAGTGCAGGTTTTTGGCAAAAATTTGTTCAAATTAATGGTTAGAGTTTTAATAGCAGAATAATCTGAACTGGAAAGTGAACTAAGTGAAATCTCATCCCAGCCATTCAATTGAATTTCTTTTTTGACTATTTCTTCAATAACTTTTTCATCTCTCTCTCTTACAGGTCGGTAAATCATTCCGGCCTGGCAGAATCTACAGCCTCTGCTACAACCACGCATAATCTCCACAGAAAGGCGGTTATGAATTACATCAACCAAAGGAACTAATTGTGGTGAATGAATTTTTTCCGGATCATCAAAATCAATAAAGATGTTCTTCTCAATTTTTGATGAAACATTTTTGGTTTTTGGAACGATATAACATCCGTTATAATTTTCTACTTGTTTGTAAAATTTCGGTATATAGATTCCTTTTAGCTGAGCGAGTTTAAGAAGTTTTTCATTTTTGCTTGCATTTTTATTTTGTAATAAACAATTTGCTAATCTAAGTATTACATCTTCACCATCTCCAATAACAAATACATCAAAAAAATCTGAAAGTGGTTCTGGATTAAAAGCGCCGGGTCCTCCAGCAATAATGAGTGGCGAATCATCTCC
Source organism: Candidatus Cloacimonadota bacterium (assembly GCA_034722995.1). Lineage (NCBI taxonomy): Bacteria > Pseudomonadati > Candidatus Cloacimonadota > Candidatus Cloacimonadota bacterium. The sequence continues at coordinate 32,054 of JAYEOL010000015.1, forward strand.
TCTTTCTTCTGCAAAGACTGGAATATTGCTTAACTCAAGCATCATTAAAATATTTGTATATGAAAGTTCGTATTGTAGAGTAAATCCAATGGCATCAAACTGATTAATTGGGATTTTATCTTCTATGGAAAATAGAGGTATATTATTTTTGCGTAAGATATTGGCTAAGTCTATGTCTGGTGCATAGACTCTATCTGCAGCAAATTTTTGTTCCCTATTTAATATTGTATAGAGAATTTTCAAACCGAGATGACACAAACCAACTTCATAAAGGTCTGGAAAAGCCAAAACAAAATTTAAAGTCTTATCTGAAATCCTCTTCTGCTTAGTGTTTAGTTCATTATCTGAATATCTTCCCGGTTTTTTTACATAGTATAAAAAATTGCTAATATCTACCTGTTGCACATTGTTCCTTATGCCGGTTTTTATAACTCCTGCCAGGTGCGGTTTTTCTGGATTTGATATATTTTGGCATAATATACCAAGGACTGTGCTTATCATTTAAAATATATTTTTTTAATAATTTTTCTTCTCCACCAAAGGTGGATCCTTCGGATTTATATTTAAATTCTATTTGCTTAATTGAAGTTGTATCCCCCAAGGTTTCTTTTATTTTATCCATTTCCGATTCTTTTGCAGCTTCTTGTTCAGATAAATATTTTTGGGGTTCTTTGAAAATATTTCTTTGCAGTTCACCTTTTTGGTGAAGGTAATAACCGAGTCCAAAAAGAGCGCCCACAAAAATTATTAATATCAAAACTTGAAAGACAATTCTTGGTATAAGTATTTTTTTTTCATAATCTTCTTTCTTATTTATTCTAAATCCAATGACTTTCTTTGCAGGTCTTTTTTGTATGTTCTTATTAAACAGATTTAGAGTTTCGGTTAAATTTGCACCCACATATCTTGCATAATTTAACACAGTTAATCTGGCATATGCTAAATCTGTTATGTCTTTTATTTGTTCATCCTCAATTGCTTTTAGAAAATGAAGTTTAATTTTTGTAGATTTTGATATTTCATCTAATGAAATATTTTTTTGCTCACGGATATTTCTTAAGTATTCTCCAACAGTCTCATATTGCATAGAAGAATATTTTATTGTCATAATATTTCCATTTATCATCTAACAGATTGATAAAGCATTAAGCCTAAAAAATTTCCTAATGTATCAAAGAGTAAATCTTTATAGCTAAAATGATTACACTTCTTTTTTGAATCATAGATTTCTTTTATCAAGCCGTAAAACTCGGTTAAGCTTATTGCGAGAACCTGACTTTGTCCTCTTTTAATTTGACACACATTGTCTAGAATTTCATAATGCCAGCAAAAAAGAAATGCGGAAGCGGTCAAATGAGAGAACTTGTCTTTGCTTAGCCATAAGTCAGCTGCTTGTTTATTAACTTTCCCAGATAAAGGAATATACAAAAACATAAGTATTAACAAGGGCAAAACAATTTTTCTTAACATATTACAAATTTAAATTCTTGAATTTTTCTGTCAAATAATGGGTTATTTCTTTACCCAAATAGGATTGGTCCAGCAAAATTTTTTCTTATCAGTATAAATTTCTACCCGGAAATAGGATTGATTATTATTGCTTAATCTAATAGATTCAGCAAAATTATAATTAGAAATTTTCCAGCTTTTTTCAAGTTTTTCTTTATTTCCTTTTTTAATTCCGTAATAAACCAATACTCTATTAATGTGCCCAAATTCAGAGGATGATAATGCTCTAATTTTGCATTCATAATTATCTGAATATTTTACATCTGCACCGATTTCAAAGTCATTGATTGTGAAAGTTACAAAAGGACCATTAGAAACGATAATCCGATTTTTTCTAAATTCATTAATAAAATTTTCTGAGGTTATCTTACAATTAGATTTAAAATATGTTTTAAAATTCCCAAAGATTTGATTTCTGGAAGCAAAAAGTGAGATGAATGGAATTCCAACTTCTCGTTTAATATTAAAATATCCATGTGCATCATTCCCTGCTAATATTATTGTCTTATAACCATTTAACAAAAGATTAATCCATTTCTTTTTTGCTTTTGCAATTGCCCACCTACTTGAACGATTTATTATTTGAAGGTATTGAATATTATTTTCTGTAATATCTTTTTCTGTCCATATTCCTCGTCGTAGAAGTATTTTACTAATAGGATTGAATTGAGTTTCAAATGGATGTGCAGCGATAATTAAGGAATTATTATCAATCATTTTACACACTTTTGATAAAGAAAAAGTTGGCTTATTGTGAAGCCATTTCTCAGCACTATCTCCAAATCCGCTAATAAAATTTTTATTATTAACAATTAAGAGGTGAATATTTTGATTATTTAGATTTCCACAAGAGAGCTCTTCTCCAAACAAGACAGGAAATTTTTCATCTGTTTGGACTTTCTTAACGGTTTGCTTTAACTCTTTCCATTTAGGCAATTCAGGGTCATTTTTCAGATAATTATCTTCTTCATCATCAAGGTCATATGAATGGTCAGTGATGAAAAGCCAATCAATGTCCATTCTCTTTGCCAGTTTCACGGCAGAATTAACATCAGCCCCAAACTCAGCCTGGTCTTCTGTAAAATTAGAATGAAAGTGCGGCTCCCCCGCATACCAATCTGGGAGCGAGGGAAGAGGTTCTCTACTGAGAAATGTATTTAACTTATTATGAAGACCTGGCAAATCATCATTTTTGATTACGAATTCTCTGCCGTCTTTAACACGGGTTATGTAAAAAGTAATTGTTATTTCTGCTGATTGTGAAATATCTATATCTGGAATATCTAAAGTAATAATCTTGCTAAAATATTTATCTTGAAGTGAAAGGTTTAGTTTAATTTCTTTTTGTATGTTTATCTCTTTAGATAGAATTGTAATAATAACCTGATTTAACAAAATTGGGAATTTATGGGCATCCTTAATTATTAGTAAAATAGGTATTGAGGATTCTCTTTTTATATTTATTCTATACGGCAAATCAGCAATAATTTCTGGCAATCTTCTAAAATATAATGGATATATCAGTCCAAGATGGTAATGTATCTCAGGATAGAGAATTATTGGTAAAAAATTTAACATAAATTTTGAGCTTTAAAACTGTTAAAATAATTATATTATTAAAAATTCAGTCCCGATTCATCCTTCGCAGTAGCCTGCTACGGAGAATGGATACTCCGGAGAACGGATATATCGGGATTAAAAAAGTGTTGGAATTAAACTAATTTTTTAGTTTTACAATTTTAATATAAAAAATTTATTACTTAGTTTTCTTCCCAATGATAAAATTTTTAACTTTTAAAATAATTATGGTAACCAGTTTATATCTATTACCCCTTCTGTACCTTCAACTGACCATGTATCAGTTATAAGGTTATAAATAATTTTCGCACCGGGCTTACCGAATTTACGATTTGTTATAGCAAAAATTGTTGAATCAGTAACGCCGAACTCAAAATATTTCTTATCCTTAATTTCATCAAGATTCAACTGACTTACATCAAATGCATATTCTCCATACTGTTCAAGAAATTTTTCATCAGCAGTCTTTATGAGTTTAAAAGTAGGGAAAATTTCTTCATTTATTTTCTTTTTCTTTTGATTATTAACAATTGTGGGAAGTATTAGTATTACAATAATTCCTACAATTAAGATCACCATTAAAACTTCAATAAGACTAACTTTACTTGCTGCTTTTTCCTTTGCCATTCAGCCTCCGATAAAATATTTATGTCTCTTTTTGACTATTGATACTCATTTTATTTTCTTGCAAACTTTGAAGCTAATTTAGAAAATTGAAATATGATTGTCAAAATATTTGTTTAGATAAGGTAAGAAATTCCATAAGCTGTTCTAATCAGAAATGAAATAAAGGAATAAAAAAATTATTTGACATATTTCTGAATAAATAAAGAATGACTTCAAATTTTAAATAGAGTGGAGGTATATTATGATTAAAAGAATTTTCTACACGGGCAAGAAAGTGTTAATTATAATCCCGATTTTTCTTCTAACTCTTTATTCTCTTTGCATTGCCGATGATTATGATTCTTTATTAGTAGCGGGACCTCCTCTATCCGGAGAAATTAATACTTTTAATTATTATTACCAACCATAGGTGAATTTTAGAGGCGATCTGTATGTTGGTGATAATGGTATGCCATGGATTCCGCCTTATGTTCCTAATGCTACTTTTAGATCTTACCTAACTTTCTTACTTGATAGTTTAAATGTTAGTAGAATTGACTCAGTTAAGTTGAGATTGAGAGGATATTATCATGGAAATGATACACTTTATGTCTGGCCTATCTGGGATATTCCTAATGGTGATACCATAAAATTATGTATTGACCATGTAGATTATGGTGATTATCTTGATGTAGGAGATTGGACAGCAGGTAATCCTGGTGACCCACAAACTCTACAATCTAAATTCTGCTTTATTACCCCTGAACATCAGAATCCTGAACATTACTTTTTTATTGATGTTACCGATGCCATTCTAAATGATATTCACAATCAGAGAGATAAAAGTCAATTTAGGATAAGATTTGAAATTTCTACCGATATGGATAGTTTATGTGATGATGTCGTATTTACTTATTATAATACTACAAGTATAAAAGATAGACCTCATCTATTAATTTATTATCACGATTCTACAGCAGTAGAGCACCAGTATGAATTATCAACTAATCAGATTTTGTTAGAAAATTATCCTAATCCTTTCAATCAGGAAACAACAATTCAATATCAATTACCATCTAATATAAAAAACTCATTTCTAGAGATCTTTAACATCAAAGGTCAATTAGTAAAAACTATTGTAAATGAGCATAAAGAAAAAGGTTATTATACAGAAATCTGGGATGGTAGAAATGACAATGGCAAGAAACTGGCAAATGGCATTTACTTCTATAAGATAAAGATTGAAGGCAAATCAAGGGTAAAAAAGATGCTATTACTGCGCTAACGCGTTAACTGTATTTTAGTAGCTAATATTCCAGGGGTGGTTTTATCCACCCCTGTTTTTTTACAGAGGAAAAACAAAATAATTGACACGAAAAAGTGGTAAAGGGATTTTATATTACAAAAAAGGAGTAAGTATGAATCATCAAATTTCAAAGAGAGCTATTATTGGAAAAGAAACAAAAATTGGCTT
>JAYEOL010000015.1:37320-82075 GCA_034722995.1 Candidatus Cloacimonadota bacterium
GATGATAACTCTCCTGATGGAACAGCAGGAATTGTAAAAGATATTATGAAAACAAATTCTAAAGTCCACCTTTTAGAGAGAGAAAAGAAGATGGGCTTAGGCAGTGCATATATTGCTGGATTCAAGTATGCCATACAGAATAAATATGATTATATTTTTGAAATGGATGCAGACTTTTCACATAATCCTGACAAATTACCCGAACTTCTTAATGCTATAAAGACCAATGACTTGGTAATCGGCTCAAGATATATAACTGGAGTAAATGTAATAAATTGGTCTCCACGTCGTTTAGTATTAAGTCTTATGGCATCAAAATATGTACGGATAATAACCAGAATGCCAATAAAAGACCCCACTGCAGGATTCAAATGCTTTCGCAGAGAAGTTTTAGAAGCAATAGATCTGGATAATGTTCTTTCTGATGGCTATTCATTTCAGATAGAAGTAAATTACAAAGTCTGGAAGAAGGGCTTTCGTATTAAAGAAGTCCCAATTATATTTGTTGAACGGCAAAGCGGAAAATCTAAAATGTCAAAAAAGATTGTAAAAGAAGCAATCTTTATTGTTTGGAAGTTAAGGATATTTCCAAAATATTGGGCAAAAAGACGAAGAAAACATTTAAAGAAAAGAAACGCTTAATGATAAAGTTTTTTTTCACAAATAGATATTTATAATATGAAAACAAAGATTAAGACAATAATTGATTACCTTTTTATCACTGCTGGAGCAATGATAATGAGCTTGTCATTAGTATCATTTCTTTCACCAAACAAGATAGCGGCTGGTGGAGTAAGTGGTTTGGCAATTGTATTTCATCATATTTTTAAAATACCTATTGGAATTACGATGTTAATTTTTAATATACCTCTTTTTCTAATTGGTATTAAGTATTTAGGAAAACGATTTGGAATTCGTACATTATTTGGGATGATAATTTTTTCATTATTTACAGATTTTTTTGATAAGATATTACACTTTCAGGCTATTACTGATGAACCATTACTTGCTTCACTTTATGGAGGGCTTCTAATAGGTGTTGGATTGGGGATTATCTTTAAAGTGCGAGGTTCAACAGGTGGTTCAGATATTGTGGCACAGATATTCAGCCATAAAGGGATAATGAGCGCAGGTAATACTTTCCTTTTAATTGATTTTATTGTTATCAGTTTTGCAGGTATATCATTTCAGGGAATTGAATATGCTCTCTGGGGTTTTATTGGACTCTATGTTTCAAGCAGAGTTATTGATGTGATTATTTCTGGTTTAGGTTATGCTAAAGCCTGTTATATAATTTCAAAGAAGTCTGAGGTAATTAAAGATGAAATTTTTGATAAAATGAATCGCGGAGTAACTTTTTTTAAAGGCAAAGGTGCATATCTACAAGAGGATAGGAATATTATCTTTTGCATTGTTACAAGAAGAGAGGTTGCGAAATTAAGAAATATAGTAAAAATAACTGATCCCGATGCTTTTGTGATAATTCAAAATGTCCATCAAGTGTTGGGAAGAGGATTTAAACCAAGAGAAAATATAGTTTGATTATTAGCGCAAGGATATTAAGATAGAAAGGTTGAACATTGAATGATGAATTAAGAATGTAATTAAAAAATTTTGTTTAAAAATGGAGGATTTATGCAACGATCTAAAATAATAGATGAATTAAAAAAATTACCTGAATCTGAGATATTAATGATTCTTGAAAAGACCTTGCATTTCATAAGAGAAGAATATAGACAGACAGAAAAGAAAAGATTTAAAATTAATAAACAACATCTAACAATAGCAGCTAAAGCTTTGTATAAAGATTATACCGCTGATGATGAACTTACAATATTCACAGATATTGATAGTGAGGATTTTCATGAATAGAGGAGAAATTTGGCTAATTAACTTAGAACCAACACTGGGAAAAGAAATTAAAAAAACAAGACCTACGGTGATTGTAAATGATGACGCTATCGGGATTCTTCCTTTAAGAGTAATTGTTCCTATTACTGAATGGAAAGAGCGGTATTCAATTGCTCCTTGGATGGTTAAACTTACTCCAGATTCTAAAAATAATCTTGAGAAAATTTCATCTGCGGATTGTTTTCAAGTGCGGTCAGTATCAAAGGAAAGATTTGTGAAAAAAATTGGAGCTTTATCTGCTGATATAATGAAGAAAATTACTAATGCATTAGCTTTGGTATTGGCTATTGAACAGTGAGCTAATATATATTATTAATGATAATATCTACATTTACAACCATACATAAACCAAAGAAATAATTCGGGCATTATCCTGATTTATTGGGGCCCACAAAGCAGGATTTTTCCGTGTTTATAGTTCTTTGTAGTTAAAAATATAGGAGCAAAAATGATAAAATTAGGCGTAAATATTGACCACATCGCAACGATTCGTCAGGCAAGAAAGACTACCGAGCCTGACCCTGTGGAAGCAGCGTTTATTGCAGAAAAGAATGGTGCCGACCAGATAACAATACATTTGCGTGAAGACAGACGGCACATTCAGGATAGAGACTTACGAATATTGAGAGAAACAATTCAAACGCGATTAAATTTGGAAATGGCACCGACAGATGAAATGGTTAGTATCGCTAAAGCTATTCATCCTGATTCCGTTACATTAGTTCCTGAAAAAAGAGAAGAAGTAACAACTGAAGGTGGTCTTAATGTTGATATTAAAGGACTTGAGAAAAAAATAGTTGAACTTAAATCTGCTAAAATAAAAGTAAACCTGTTTATTGACCCGGATGTTGAACTAATTAAAAAATCAAAAAAATTAGGTGCAGATACTGTTGAACTTCATACAGGATATTTTGCTAATTCTAAAACGAAGAAAGATATAAAAAATGAAGTTGAAAGAATTAAGGATGCAGCACATACTGCTAAAAAATTAGATTTATATGTTGCTGCTGGTCACGGAATAACTTATTTTAATATTCATCATTTGAAAGGTATCACTGAAATTGAAGAGTATAATATTGGACATACAATTATTTCAAGAGCAGTTTTTGTTGGACTCGGTCAAGCTATTAGAGAAATGAAAGCATTAATAGGCTAAAAGGTTTTAAAGTTTAAAGGTTTGAATACAAAGTAATGCTCATCCGTCAGTGGATTGGCCACTAATTATGCTTTTCTACAATTTTATTATCACACTATTATTTATACTTTTGGGACCATATTTTCTCATCCGATTAATTACAAAAAACAAAGATTGGAAATGGCGACTTGGTTTTGGAAAATATCCACAAACTAATAAGAAAAAAATCTGGATTCATGCTTCATCTGTTGGAGAGATAAACGGTTTAACTTCTTTGATAAATAAAATTTCCACCGAACAAAAGGACTGTTTTGTTTATCTATCTACAATGACATTAACAGGCCAGGAACGAGCAAAAAAGATAGCTTTGAAACATCATCAAAATATATTTCCATTTCTTTTTCCACTGGATATTCCCTGGATTATGATAATAATTTTGACTAAAATAAAACCAAAGTTACTTATTCTAACAGAAACAGAAATTTGGCCTGTTCTTATTTGTTATGCTAAAAAGATGGGATGTAAAGTCTTGTTGATAAATGCTCGTTTGTCTGAGAGGTCTGTGAAAAACTACAAAAAATTCCAGGTGCTTTTTGATGAGGTAATCAGTAAAATAGACCTTATCTCTGCTCAATCAAAAACGGATAAAGATAGATTTAGGAAGTTTGGAAATAGGAATGTTAAAATAAATGGCAATTTGAAATTTGCACTTTCTTTACCTGAATTTGACTTTGATAAAATTAAAGACAACTGGAAAATAAAATCTAATTTTGTAATTACTTTCGGAAGCAGCCGACCAAAAGAAGAGGAATTAGTTGTGGATTTGCATAAATTTCTAATCGCACAGGAAGTCAAACATCAAATTATTCTTGCTCCGCGTCATTTGAACAGATTACCTGAGGTTGAAAAACTATTAAAAGCCAATGATTTAAACTATGAAAAATTGTCTGAGATTAAAAGTAGATATGATATTCTTTTGATTGACAGAATGGGGGAGTTGACAAAAGCATATTCAATTTCAAATTTGGCAGTAATTGGTGGAAGTTTTTATGATTTTGGTGGTCATAATCCACTTGAAGCAGCTTATTTCAGCAAGCCGATTTTGATGGGAAAATTTCATCAGAGTTGTAGAAAAACAGTTGAAATATTATTGAGATATAACGCTATTGAGATTGTTGATAAAGATGATTTAAATCAAAAAATTATGTATTTATGTAAACATCCTGAAATAAGAAAGAAAATGGGAAACGCTGCTAAAATGGTAATGGAAAGAAACAAAGATTCATTAGAAAAAACATTAAAAGCAATTGAAAGATATTTATAAATAAAGAAGGTATAGATGAAAAAAGCATTATATTACAAAAAGTTAGATGATAACAAAGTCCAATGTGAGTTATGTCCACAAATGTGTGTAATTCCCGAAGGAAAAACAGGTATTTGCTTTGGAAGAAGAAATATTGGTGGTGAATTATTTGCAGAAAACTATGGACAAACTATTTCAATTTCTATGGACCCTATTGAGAAAAAGCCATTATATCATTTTTATCCTGGAAGAGACATTTTGTCAATCGGACCAAATGGATGCAATCTTCGTTGTATATTCTGCCAAAATTATCATATATCACAGCAGATTAGTCCAACAAAAAAAATCACACCAAAGGAGCTTCTAAAATATTGTAAACAAACAAATTCAATAGGAGTTGCATACACATACACTGAACCGATTATCTGGTATGAATTTATTTATGATTCTGCAAAATTATTACACGAAAATGGGAAAGTAGCTGTTTTAGTAACAAATGGCACAATAAATGAAAAGCCTTTGAAAGAAATACTTCCACTTATTGATGCGATGAACATTGACCTGAAAGCCTTTACTGATGAGTTCTACAAAAAATATTGTTCAGGATTTCTTGAAACGGTTAAGAATACAATTAGAATTTCATCTCAATGTATCGGGACTCATATTGAAATTACTGACCTTATAATTCCTGATTTGAATGATAGCAAAGAAGAGATTCAAAATTTAGTTGATTTCATTGCTGATATTGATAATGAAATTCCTTTACATTTTTCCAGATATTTTCCTGCATATAAGTTAAATAAACCTCTGACTCCTGCAAGCACTCTGCAATCTGCTTATGAGATTGCAAAAAAGAAGTTGAAATATGTATATGTGGGAAACATCAATCTAACAAATACCAGCGATACATTTTGTCCAAATTGCGGAGAACTTTTGATTAAAAGAGGTGGTTTTTATTCTGAGACTGTAAATGTGAATGATGAAAATCGTTGTAAAAATTGCAATTATTTAATAAAAGGAGTCCATCTTTTTGATTAATCAATCTCTAATTAAATCGTTTAATAAAGCTGATATTATATTAATAGTTATTCTTATTGTTTTGATATGTTTATCTTTTTTTGCTATTACGAAAAAAAATCAACAAACATCTTATGCACTTTGTGAAATTGATGGAAAAGTAGTAAAAAGGATATTATTAAGTAAAAGCCAGAGAGTAGATTTAAAAAATGGAATGGAATTGGAAATTAAAAACGGAAGAATACGGGTATCTAAATCGGATTGTCCCCAGCAAATCTGTGTTAAACACGGTTGGCTAAAATATAGCAGTGATATTATTGTGTGTGTGCCAAATAGATGCATAATTTATACTGAGAACAAGGAGGAGTTTGATTATATTTCTCAATAAAGAAGCAGTGGCAGTGGCAGTAGCAGGGGCAGTATTAGGTGCAGTAGCAGGAGCATTGACCGAGAAATAATTGGAGGAGAAAATGTCAGAAGGTTTTAGCAATTTAAAAGTTTATAAAATGTCTTATGATATGGCAATGGAAATCTTTAATATTACAAAATCATTTCCAAAAGAAGAAATTTATGCTTTAACCGACCAAATTCGACGATCTTCTCGCTCAGTATGTTCAAATATTGCTGAAGCATATCGAAAGCGAAGATATCCGAAACATTTTACTTCTAAAGTTTCCGATGCAGATGGTGAAGCCAGTGAGACAATGGTCTGGGTAAATTTCGCAAAAGACTGTAATTATATAAATAAAAATATTTATAACAATCTAATTAAAAAATATAAAGAAATCGGAAAAATGTTAGGTAGTATGGCAAACCATCCAGAACGCTTCATACCTAAAGAATAATGTCCATAAACTGCCCCTGCTCCTGCCGCTGCTCCTGCTTCTGCCGCTGCCTCCTGCTACCCAAAATTTAATTTATTAATTATGAAACATAATAAACCATTAATCTTGTCTGCATTCTCAATAATGGCAGTCCTATTTTTTGTTTTAGAGAATTTTCTGCCGAAACCTGTTCCATTTCTTAGAATTGGTTTAGCAAATGTGTTTGTATTACTTATTTTGATTAAAATGGATTTTTTTTCAGCTTTGATTGTATCATTATCAAAAGTAATTATTGGCAATCTTTTTTCAGGTTTAATTTTTACTCCAGTAATATTATTTTCATTATCAAGTAGTTTATTTGCACTTATAGTAATGTATTTATCAATAAAAAGCAGGATCGGTTTTAGTCTTATAGGAATCAGTATTATCGGTGCATTATTTCATAACTTGACTCAACTCGGGGTTGCTTATGGTTTGTTAATTAGAAACACAAGAATATTCACACTTTTTCCTATAATGGTTATGCTTAGTTTGATTACAGGAATTATAACCGGTTTTATTGCAATTTTACTAAACAATAAATTACAGTTTGACTCAATTTTACAAACTAATCACACATAAATAGAGTTAAATGAAAAAAGTAAAATTTTCAAGGGTATTTTTTGTAATCTGTTGCGTTATTGTGTTTTCCCTGGGTATAGGTTCAGCTATATTGTATTATTATAGCAAGGAGCTTCCACCGATTTCAAAGCTTGAAGAATATGAGCTGATGAGCGGGACCAAGGTTTACGATAAAACTGGAAGATTAGTAAAAATATTCGCAAGTGAGAATCGTAGAAGTATCAGACTTTCGGATGTTTCTGATACTTTGATAAATACAATTTTAGCCATTGAGGATAATAGTTTTTATAAGCATAATGGGATAGATATAATTGCAATACTTCGTGCTTTTTGGACAAATCTCACCACCGGCTCAATTCGCCAGGGAGCAAGCACAATCACTCAGCAATTAGCGCGGGATATGTTCCTAACCAGAGAACGGACCCTGATAAGAAAATTAAAAGAAATGATGCTTGCATTTAAGATAGAAAGAACATTTTCAAAAGATCAAATTTTGGAGATGTATCTAAACAAGACATATTTTGGTGCAGGAAATTATGGCATTGAGTCTGCTGCTCAGAATTTTTTAGGGAAATCAGCTATAGATTTGAATCTTGCAGAATCTGCTCTTATTGCTCGTTTACCACAAGCACCAAGCTATCTTAATCCTCTTAAAAACTATGACATTGCTGTATTAAGAAGTAAGCGGGTTCTTGATAGAATGTATGAATTAAATAAGATTACTCATAAACAGTATAAATTAGCATATAATGATACAATAATAATTCAGAAAAGAAAAAAGCAGAAAGAGCCTACAGATTATTTTCTTGAATATGTTCGCAAGTATGTTGAAAATAAATATGGTTCATCTTGCTTATATAATGGTGGATTAAGTGTGTATACAACAATGGATTGGGACCTGACAAATTATGCTGACTCTATACTAAATAGACATCTTCGTAAGTTTGAGGAGAAACAAGATTATGACATTAAATATGATGATTTTTCTCCTGACACTACAGATTTTGACACGAAATATATCCAGGGTGGGGTTTACGCAATTGAGCAAAATACAGGATATGTGAATATTATGATAGGAGGGAGAAATTTTAACCATAGCAAATTCAATAGAATGCTGCAAGCTAAACGCCAGCCCGGTTCCGCATTTAAGCCAATTTTATATACAGCTGCTTTAGCCAATGGATACTCTGCTGCCACAATGATAAATGACCTGCCTCTTGTATTTATGCAAAATGATACAGTTTTTTGGAAACCAACTAATTATTCAGAGAAATTCTATGGCTTAACCCGTCTGCGAACCGCCTTAAAGTATTCACGGAATATCCCTGCAGTAAGGATTATTTGTGATATTACTCCTCAAGAAGTTGTTAAATATGCAAAAAGGTTAGGAATTGAAAGTCCAGCATATCCTTATTTCTCTTTAGCACTTGGTTCTGCAGAGATCTATCCAGCAGAACTAATTTCAGTGTATTGTGTATTTGCAAATGGTGGTAAGCGTATTACACCAATTTATATTAAGAGAATTGAAGATGAATCTGGAAAGATACTTGAAGAGCATACTCCACATTCATCAAAAGTTATAAGCAAACAGTTAGCCTATATTATGACAAGTATTATGCAATCTGTTGTGGATGGTGGAACCGCTGCAGGAATTCGTTGGCGAGGCTTTTATCTTCCTGCGGCTGGTAAAACAGGAACAACTGATAATTTTCAGGATGCATGGTGTATTGCATATACAACAAGGTTGGTTCTGGGTATATGGGTAGGTTTTGATGATAATATTACTCTTGGGAAAGGACAGGCTGGTGCTTATGTTGCTGTTCCTCCCTGGCCCTATATTATGAATAAAGCTGTCTATAATAATTCTCCAAAAGACTCAACTGGAAAAGCGATTATTAATGAAGAGTTATATCAATTTTCAAAACCTGATGGTATTACAGCTGTACCTATTTGTGATACAACAGGTTTGCTTGCTCAACCGTTCTGCCAAAATGTCTATAAGGAGGTTTTTATTTCAGGAACAGAACCAACGATTATTTCTGATAGCTTAGGATATAACTTTGAACCAATAGGATATCAAGATTTAACTTTGGATACTCTTTTTATTAATCTGGATAATTATAAAAAAAATAAAAAGTAGCCCGAACCTCAGGTTCGGAAAATTGTTATTACGAAGCAGAGCTTCGTGCTTTTATATTATTATGAAAATTATAAATATTCTTTTTGTCTTAGTTTTTATTTATTATTGTTATTATTTAAGAATATTTTTCAAAGGGCTAGAACGAAAATACCTTAAGGCTGTTAATGAGCAACCATTTGTGTCTGTAATAGTTGCAGCTCGCAACGAAGAGCGAAATATCCCAAACCTTTTAACAACTTTATTAAATCAAGATTATCCACAAGAATCGTATGAAATAATCATTGCAAACGATCAATCAATTGACAGAACCGCTGAAATAGTTAAGGATTTCCAGAAAAAATTTGAGAATCTAAAACTAATTGATGTGAAAATTTCAGATAAGGTAATTTCTCGCAAAAAAAATGCATTATCACAGGGGATTGCAAAAAGTAAGGGAGAGATTATTCTTACTACAGATGCGGATTGCATTGTAAAGACAACATGGATTTCTGGCATGGTTCGTTACTTTGATAAAAATATTGGTATGGTTGCTGGTCTTTCCACACCAAATATATTGAATTGGAGACTGGCAAATTTTGTAGAAAAATATGAATATTTAGATACTATTGCGCTTTTTTCTGCGGGTGCAGGTTGTATTGGAAAAGACAAGCCTTTTTCTTGCAGTGGGCAAAATCTGGCTTATACACGAGAGGCGTATTCCTCTGTAGGTGGATTTGAAAAGATAAAGAAACATATATCCGGTGATGATATATTACTTATGCAACTCATAAGAAAAGCTGGATACAAAATCAGATTTGCATTTGGGGAAGAAACTTACACTCTAACTAAATCGGAGAAAAGTCTTGGGGGGTTCTTAAATCAAAGAATTCGTTGGGCTTCAAATGAAAAGGCACAAACCGCGATGAATCAAGAATTCTTCCTCTTTCTTGTTGATGTCTTTTTGCTGAATTTGATTATTATTATTACAATATTTTTTTCTCCTTTGATTTTTATTATTATGTTAATCATTAAAAGTCTTGTTGATTTTATTGTCACTAATAAAGGTATAAATAGGTTCAAATTAGATAAAAGGATTTCTAAATTTTTTCCCTTCTGGGCTTTAATTCAACCTTTTTACATTGTAGTTGCTGGTATTGGGAGCAGATTGGGTTTGTTTAGATGGAAAAAATAAAGCCCCATTCACTTAAAGGAATGAGGCTTTGGATGAAGTTAATACCAGATTTTATCTTAACAATAACAATTTCTTTGTAATAACTTTATTTTCGGCTTCTAATTTGTAAAAGTAGATTCCATTAGAAACCTTTTGATTATCATAATCAGTTCCATCCCAGATTATTGAAGATTTATCCTTAATGAGAGAAAGAGTTTTAACGAGTTGTCCTTTAAGATTGTAAACTTTGATTGTAGCATCTCGTGTATTCTTAGAGATTGAGAAAGAGATTATAGTTGAACTTCGCATTGGGTTCGGATAATTTTGTGAAAGTGATAACACTGTAATTGATTCATTAATATCATCAACACTCACTCCTGAGGTATATCTTGCAACGATTCCACCATTTCCCATAGCAACACCAAGATCGCTATTAGCAAAATCAACTCCCCATAAAGCAATGTGACAAGGAATTGTAACTTCTGTCCAACTAGTACCACCATCAGTTGTATGATATGCTCCATCGCCTACAGCCCATGCTTCATTCTGATCAATAGCTGATATTCTGGTAAAGTCATCGGTAGTGGTGCCTGTGTTTGTTAATGTCCAATTGGCTCCGGCATTTGTTGTGTATAAAATAATACCATTATACCCGGCTGCCCAGCCACAGAGTGTATCAACAAAGGAAACATCATAAATATTTTCAGTAGTATTAGAAGTCTGTTGTGTCCATGTTGTTCCACCATCATTTGTATAGATAATAATTCCATCTTTACCAACAGCCCACCCAATATCTTCAGATTGAAATTCAATACTTTTGAAATCTGCAGTAACACCACTGGTTTGTGGATTCCATGTAGTTCCCCCATCTATTGTATGAAGAATAATTCCATCTTTAGCAGCAGCAAAAACTTCTGTAGTACTAACTGCTGAAATTCCTACTACATCAACAGTGATACCTGTAGTCTGTTGTATCCATGTTTCTCCACCATCTACAGTAGCAAGAATAGGTCCGTCATCACCAGCTGCCCAGCCATGAAGGTTATCTGAAGCGAAAGTAATATCCCAGATCCAGTCATCAAAGCCAGAGTCTTTGCTTTCCCAAGTTAGTCCTGCATCACCAGAATGTATTATAAATCCCTTATATCCACAACCCCAGAAATTCTGATCATCAAGACACACAGTTCGTCTTAATCCGGAAGATGTTCCTGTTTGTTGAGTAATCCAGCTCGAACCTCCATCCGTTGTTTTGTAGACTGCGCCACCAGAACCTACAATCCAGCCAGTAGAGCTATCAGTGAAGTATGCATCCCAGAACCAATCAAGAGAGAAACTCTGTTCAGTCCATGTTGTACCACCATCGGTTGTAGTTAATATTTCACCATCTATACCTACTACACAGAGGTGATTGTTATCCCCCATTCCAATTCCATAGAGATTTTCATCAGCAGGATTTGCTTGTTCAACCCATGTTGCACCACCATTAACAGTATGAATTATTTTCTTGGATCCCGTAGCCCAGCCTTCATTAACATCAGAGAAAATAACTTCTTTCATTGATTTTGTAGTAGGATTAGTCTGGGCAACCCAGGTTGCCCCTCCATCAGTCGTGTGAATAATCCTATCACTAGAAGCAACTGCCCAGCCGTTGAGCAAATCCACAAAGTAGATGGAGTAGATTTTGCTTGTGAATCCTGTTGTCTGTAGATTCCATGTTGCACCACCATCGGTAGTATGAATAATTTTCCCGGAACTTCCGGCTGCCCATCCATTAAGAGCATCAACAAAGTAAATTGATTGAAGACCTGATGTAATAGTACTGGTTTGTGCTGTCCAGGTTGCTCCACCATCTGTGGTATGGAATATTAGACCCCCATTTCCAGCTACCCAACCTGTTAGATTATCAACAAAGCTAACTCCATAAATTCTTTCTGTTGTTCCGGTTTCCTGGTATTCCCATGTTACTCCACCATCAGATGTATGCAATACACGACCTTCACTTAATGAAGCCCATCCATCATTTCCAATAAACTGAACATTTGATATGTATCCACCAGCTACATATTCCCAATCTGCATGTAAGAGACATACTCCAACCATAAAGATACTAATTAAGGAAATGCACACAATTACTTTTAATTTTTTCATTTTTTACTCCTTTGATTATCTTGTTTTTTAAATTTTTAAACGGTTTGCATAATAATTTTACTATGTGATTTTACTTAATCACATTTACCTATTAAATGACATCAATATAATATCGTCAGCACCGATGATAAGAAGCTGACTATGAGTATCTCTATTAAAAGGGTCAGAATACTCTCCTATTTTATAAATTAACACTTTATATGAATCCATTTCGTACAATTATAAAATTGAATATAATCAATTTATCGCTCTCAGCTATCATTTTGTTACTTTCTAATAAGAATTTGTTTATTATTTTACTAAATTAAGTATCAATTAAAATATGCTGTCAAGAAAAAAATTATTTTTTAATTAAGCCAGATAATTAGTAAAAACCAATTTTAATTTCATAATATTTTATTTTAGGAAAATTAAACATAACCTTTTACTCTGTTAGATAATGAACTTAATGAAATATTCGCTGTCTAATGATATAATCCACTTTAGATAAAGTATTATATTAAAAGTGCCAACTTTATTAGATATATTTCATTTATTTAACTGAGTAAATATCTAACAGGGTTGACAAAGAAAATTAATGTGAGAAATAAATACACTCTAAAGTATTAAATAGAATAGTGAGGATTTAAGATATGAGATTCAAAGCACCTAAACGTAAACATGAGATTAAAGAAGACAAATTTATTACTGCCGCATTCGTTATTTCAGAATTTTTTAAAAACCATTGGAAAAAATTGCTTGCTGTACTAGCTGGAATATTAGTAGTTATAATAATTGTTTTATCAATAAGTACTCATCAGAAAAGTGTAAAAAAACAGGTATTGCGCCAGTTTGATGTTGCTATGTCATATTATTCAAATAATGATTTTGAACAGGCAGAGAAAGAATTCAATACTTTGATAGAAAATTATTCATCAATAAAAGAGCACAAATTAGCATATTTGTATTTAGCAAAGATATGTTTAGAAAAAGATTCGGTTAATTATACGCAAGCTAAAAAATATTTTGAGAAAGCAGCCTATAAAATTAAGAATGACATTTTAAGACAAGCTGCAATGATAGGTATTGCGAAATGTTATCTTGGACAAAATAATGAAGAAAAATATTGTTCATATTTAGAAAAGGCAGCAAAAGAGTTTCCACATTCCTTCCAGACACCACAACTTCTTTTTGAAATAGCTGAATATTATTTTGAAAAAAATAATATGGAAAGTGCCAAAGGCTTTTATAATCAGATAGTTGAAAAGTATGAGACTTCTTCTGTTTTTAATAAGGCAAAAAGACGATTAGATGAGATTTAGGGGGTGGAATAATATAAAATGTACAATGACAGCTCTAATTTTGTTTAATAACAATTAATTATGTTTTCACTTTTCTCAGTGTATCATAATTCTACTCTATTCCCTAACCTGGACAAGCCCGTTATCCGTAGTACTACGAAGGATGAACCAGAACCAAAAAGTAAAATATTAATTTGTGATAAACTTTAGAATCTATAAATCCTAATTTCTAATGTCAAATAAAATTTCAAAGCCCAAATGTCCAATCATATCATCCCCTCGTCCGCGTGGGCAGATTCTTCATCAATCATTCTTTTTATATTTGTTATTTGATATTTAGAATTTTATTTGAAATTAGAAATTTGTAATTAGTCATTTAAATATCATTTATAAAAGGGTTTCCAGACATAATAAAAATTTCTTGCCAAAAATTACACGAATATTATTGATAAGATACTAAAGTGGAATAATATAAATCTATGCAGAATAAATTTGCAAGGTGCGAAACTTCAAAATTAACAAGAACATACCGATGTGTCAGCATTCTATTACACCTCTAAATAAGAAGATCATAGGATGGGTTAGTTATGATTTTGCGAATTCATCATTCACTACCGTAATCGTTACTGTTATTTATAGCGTGTATTTTAAGAATGTTGTTGTAGGGAAAGAGGGTTTAGGCAGTTCCTTATGGGGATTAGCTGTTAGCATTTCTATGCTTTTGGTTGCATTATCTTCTCCGATACTTGGTGCTATTTCTGATTTCACAAGGTCAAAAAAAAAGTTTCTGTTTGTGTTCTGTTATACTTCTGTTGTATTTACTGCTTTACTTTTTTTTGTGAGACAAGGTACAATCTTTTTGGGGGTGCTACTTTTCATTATTGCAAATATTGGGTTTGAGGGAAGTCTTGTATTTTATAATGCCTTTTTACCAGAAATAACAGAGAAAAAAAATATTGGAAAGGTTTCCGGTTTAGGCTGGGGTATTGGTTATTTGGGTGGGCTTGCAGCATTAGGGCTTGCATATCTACTTGTTCATAAAAGCGTAACTCTGATTTTCCCTGTTACAGCTTTATTTTTTGGTTGTTTTGCTATTCCAATATTCTTGTTTGTTCCAGAAAAAGCGAGTTTACAAAAAGAGAGAAATCATAGTTATATTAAAATTGGATATAAAAGGTTGACACAAACTTTTAAAAATATCAAAAAATTTAAAGAATTAACCAAATTTCTTTTGTCCTTTTTTCTGTATAATGATGGAATCAAGACAGTAATAGTATTTGCTGCAATTTATGGTGCTTATAGATTTGGTATGAATGAGGGGCAACTCATAACTTATTTTGTTTTCGCTAATATTGCATCTTTTATTGGAAGCATTATTTTTGGTTTTATTGTGGATAAAATTGGAGCAAAGAAGACAATATCAATATCTTTGATAATTTGGCTTGGTGTTGTAATATGGGCTTTCTTTTGTCCTGATATTATGCAATTTTATGGGGTTGGCATCTTAGCTGGTTTGGCCATTGGGTCCAGCCAGTCTGCAAGCAGAAGTATGTTATCATTATTTACGCCAGAAGATAAACATGCTGAGTTTTTCGGTTTTTATGCTGTGAGCGGAAAGGCTGCTGCAATTCTGGGACCTTTAATTTATGGCTTTCTTGTACTTCTTTTCAAAAGTCAGAGATATGCAATTCTTAGTATAGCTTTCTTCTTTGTTATAGGTCTAATAATATTACAAAATGTAGATGAGCTATCAGGAATGAAAGCAGCCAATTCAATCTATAGAAAGGAATAAATATGTGTGGAATTGTTGGATATATTGGCAAAAAGCAAGCATTGCCAATTATAATTGAAGGTATTAAAAGATTAGAATATCGTGGATATGATTCATCAGGAATTGCAGTCATAAATAACGACACTGAATTGATAATACATAAGAAAGAAGGGAAAATAATTGACCTTGAACGGTCAATTCCAAATGATAAAAACTTTGTTTCGCATCTCGGAATTGCTCACACTCGGTGGGCAACTCATGGGCTACCTACAACAACAAATGCGCACCCACATTCTGATTGCTACGGCAAAATCGCAGTGGTTCATAATGGTATTATTGAAAATTATCAACTTTTACGAAAAAGTTTAGAAAAAAGAAATCATAGTTTTAAAAGTGATACTGATACAGAGGTTCTGGCTCATCTCATTGAACATTTTTATCAAAAGACTAAAAATCTCCATACCTCAGTAAGATATTCACTCCGAATGGTTAAGGGCACATTCGGAATCGCAGTAATAAGCAAAGACGAACCAGATAAACTTATTGCAGCAAGAAGAGGAAGTCCACTTATTGTTGGAATTGGAGAAGAAGAGAATTTTGTTGCCTCAGATGCAACCGCTTTAGTTGTGCATACCAAAAATGTTATATATCTAAAAGACGATGAAACTGTAGAACTTACCCCGGATGACTTTACTATAAAGACTTTAGCAGATAATGAGGTAGAGAGAGAAATAAGCGAGATTGATTGGGATATTTCAATGGTTGATAAAGGAGAATTTGATTATTTTATGTTAAAGGAGATTTTTGAACAACCCACATCAATTGCAAATGCATTTCGCGGAAGAATAATGGAAAGATTCAATACCTCAAGATTGGGTGGAATTAATCCATACATTGATAAACTGAATGATATAAAACAGATTTATATTATAGCTTGTGGAACATCCTGGCATGCAGCTCTTGTTGGTGAATATCTTCTGGAAGATATTGCTAAAATCCCTGTTGAGGTAGAGTATGCATCTGAATTCCGTTATCGTAATCCAATTATAAATCCAGATACTTTAGTAATTGTAATCAGCCAATCAGGGGAAACTGCTGATACACTCGCTGCACTCAGGGAAGCAAAAGCAAGAGGCACAATGGTTATGGGCATTACAAATGTGATAGGCAGTACTATCGCCCGAGAAACAGATTTTGGTTCATATATTCATGCAGGAGCTGAAATCGGAGTGGCATCTACTAAAGCATTTACTTCTCAGATAACAGTTTTGTTTTTACTTTCATTATTGTTAGGGAGGAGGCGTCATCTTTCACCATCTAACGGTGCAAAATACATTCAAGAATTAGAAACAATTCCTGAAAAGGTCAAACAAATATTAGAGAATGATGATAAAATAAAAAAAATTGCTAAACAATATAAAGATGTAGGCAATGCTCTTTATTTAGGTAGGGGTTATAACTTTCCTGTTGCATTAGAAGGAGCATTAAAGCTTAAAGAGATTTCATACATTCATGCTGAAGGTTATCCTGCAGCAGAGATGAAACACGGACCAATTGCCTTGATTGATGAAAATATGCCTGTCCTATTTATTGCTCCTGAAGATTTTGTATATGATAAGATTTTAAGTAATATTGAAGAGGTTAAAGCACGAAAAGGAAAAATTATTGCAATTGCTAATAAAAATTCAAATAGTATAGAAAGATTAGCTGATCATATTATATATATTCCCAGAACATTACCTGCTTTGACACCTTTATTAACTGTAATTCCTTTACAACTTTTAGCGTATCATATTGCAGTTTTGCGTGGTTGTAATGTAGATCAACCAAGAAATCTGGCTAAAAGTGTTACTGTTGAATAGTTATAAATTTCAAATATCAAATTTACCCCGTTAGATAATTTTACCGGGTGAGATAGTAAAAATCTAACATGATAAATATCTAACGGGGTGAACAAATAATAAATTAAAATGATTCTGCTATCAAATAATTTATTGCTCTTTTTTATAACTACATTTTTATCTAATTCTTGTTTTTTTAGAAATTTATTATAGTTTTTGTGCTTTTTCGTGCCTGCCCCGTTTAACCATTTTATATTTAACTGGGGTGATTTCGTGGCTAAATTAAATCAATAAAATGTCTCATACAATTGAAAAATGCAATGCTTTTGCATTACGAATAACAAGTTATAGTAATACAAGCCAGATAATACATTTCTTTTCTGATAAATTTGGACATATCAATGTTATTGCCAAAGGAAGTAGAAGTCCGAAAAGTAAATATCAAGGATTGTTGCAACCTTTGAATAATTATGAAATCGTTATTTATAAAAAGGAATCTACTCTCTCTATATTAAAAGAAATAAGTATAATTCAAGACAATATGGATTTATTTAATAATCTTGAGAAAGCTGCTGTTGCTCAAGGAGCAGCTGAACTATATCTCCAATTAATATTTGAAGAAAATGATTATGCTAAATTTTATAAGCTGTTAGACCAATACCTCTCTTATTTACAGAAAACAGATAAAAATTTCATCATTATTTTCTGGAGATTTTTACTCAGAGTTACAACTCTGTTAGGCTTTTCTTTAAAATTTGATAAATGTGTTTTTTGCCAGACTACAGCCCCAGAAAAAATTTATGGTATTTTGTTTAAACAAAACGGCCTGATTTGTATTGATTGTGTTAGAAAGAAGAAAATAACCGAAAGTTTTAAATGCAGCAGAGAGACAATAAAAATCTTACTTTCGTTAAGAAACATTTCTGATAAAATTAATGATATTAAGATGTCACAATTTGTGGTAAAAGAGATCAATACTATTTTTAAGACCTATCTCAGTTATAATCTTCATAAGAAGATTCATCTGAAGAGTTTGGAGATCTTATAATTTAAAAAATTACTCATTTGTTTTACTTGACAAAATAATTTTTAATTTTATTAAATCGTTTTTTTAACTATAAGGAAACAATGATAATGAAAAAGGGTAGATTCAGATTGTGTAACAGTATTTTAATATCCCAATACACCACCCTTATGCCTAACTTTTCATTTTACATTTTTGGTTTTACCCCCCCCACAACTTACGACAAGTAAGCAAGTTACACAAATATAAATTTAATATATTCCTTTCCAATAGCAAATATATTTTTGTTATTGGAAAGAATAAATTCATTCGGAGATTTGCCTCTCTCTTTTGGTTCTTCCTCGTGTAGAGGGGCATTTCTAGTTGGTTTTACTGCGGAGAATGAGGGGAATACCTCTCACAAAATCCTTTGGGAGGAAAAAGTGGAAAAGGGTGAATAAAATATTTTGGAGGATTAAAATGGCTAAGAAAATATTATTACTAACAGCATTCATATTATTGCTTATTTGCAGTAATCTGTTAGGTGAAGAAATTTTAGTGGAGATATGGAATCCTGGTGGTGAAGTTCATGACGGCTGTATATGGATAGAGACAACTATGGTATTAGAAGGTGCAGTGTGGGAGAGTGGAATTACTCCTTACTATTTTCCCGTAGAAAATCCCCCTGTTTGTGTATGGGCTTATGGAAATAGAAACGGATTTTATCCGGGACAGGAATTCTATGTTAGCGCTTATGATTGTACTCAATGGAATCCAGAGACCGAGGAATGGTTTGTAACATTAGAATTAACTGGTTCTGGCCCTGTTTATGAGTTCAGAACTACCACCCTATCAGCTCCCGGTTGGAACTGGGTTTCCTTCCCTGTGATGGATACAAACTATGCCGATCCTGTGCTTCATGTTCTTGAACCAATCCTGGACGATTTAGTAGAAGTAAGATATAAAGATGATAAGGTTGTTTATCATGATCTATATGGCTGGCATAATGATTTAGGAGATTTCCGCAGTATAGATGGCTACAAGATAAAAATGAATAATGATGCAGATTTGACAGTTGCTGGCTACTGGGCAGGTCATCCAGATAACCCAGATATTGTAATACCACTCTATGAAGGAGAAGAGAATTGGATTGGCTATTTTCTTCCTGAAACACAGGATTGTGAGGATGCTTTTGGCGATGACTGGGACAAAGTAATCTCTATAAAAGCAGAAGATTGGTACTATCATATCCCTTACCAGAATCCAACAAAATATGTTCCAGGAGAAGTATGCCCTCGCCCAGGCCCGCCTAGACCCCTTGAATGTGGCGAAGGCTACATTGTAAAAGTTGATGAAGATATTCTTGATTTTACATGGAGGAATTCAGGAAATACCAAAGAACCTTATGGAAAAGCAGAATCTGACTATTTCACTTTTGAAAAAGCAGCAGATTATATGCCGATATTTGTAGATAGTTCAGAGGTTACTGAGGATGTAAACGAGGTTGGCGTATTTATAGATGATGAATGTATAGGAGCCAGTAAAGTAGAAGAATATCCTGTTCTAATCCTTGCCTATGTAGAAGATGATAATCTCAGAGATGGAAGTGAACTTTCATTTCAATTATATAATGGAACTAAAAATGTAGCAACTCAAGTTAATGACGTTGCAGTTTATGACCCTGTAACCTTTGCTTATGTAGATAAGCCAGTTTATCTTAATAAAGATGATTTTGTAATAGTAAGATTGAATACAGAAGAAGCACCAGAAATTCCCAGAGAATTTACGCTTTCTCAGAACTATCCAAATCCTGTGAAAAGTTCTACAATAATTTCTTTTTCAACTGCAGAGGGCGCAGAGAACGCAGAGATAGAAATCTATAATGTAAAAGGTCAATTGGTAAAAACTATCGTTCCAGTGACCAATGACAAATGTCCAATGACTAAAGTAGTATGGAATGGTAAAGACCAAAATGGAAAATTCCTGGCAAGTGGAATATATTTCTATAAATTGACTTCTGGTGATAAATCTGCAGTGAAGAAAATGGTTCTACTACGCTAAAGCTTCGTAGAATAAATGTTGATACGGTAAAAATCAATACCCTTGCGAAGGTTTTAAAACCTTCGTAAGGGTTACTAACAGGAAATAAATTATGCAAAAAAATACATTTTTAACAGTCATCTTTATTATATCATTTTTTTCATTTTCTTTTCTTTTTTCAAATACAATCATTGTAGATATAAATGGTGGTGGAGATTATACAACTATTCAGGAAGGAATAAATGAAGCAACAGATGGTGATACCGTATTAGTATATACCGGAATCTATATTGAAAATATTAACTATAATGGTAAAAATATCACTGTTGCCAGTCTTTACTTAACCACACAAAATGACTCTTATATTGATTCGACAATAATTGACGGTAATCAGAATGGAAGCGTTGTAACTTTTAACGGTGGTGAGGATAGCACTGCAATTTTATGCGGTTTTACTATTCAGAATGGGAGCGGTTCTTTATATTATAATACCTACATTGCTGGCGGGGGAATATATATTATGAATTCTAATCCGACAATTCAAAATTGTATCGTTACACATAATAAAGCTGACTGGGGAGCAGGTTTATTCTGTGTTAATGGAGATATTACTCTAAAAATTGTAACAATTTGTAGAAACCATGCCTTTTCAGCCGGTGGAGGAATTCATCTTAGAGATAATTCCACTTTAAATTTAAGCAGTATTAACCGCTGTAATATGTACGAAAATTATGCTGGTGATGGTAGTGAAATATTTTGTTTTGATTCTCCTGAAATTCACTTAATAGTTGATACATTCACAGTTATAGAGCCAACGTCTGATTTTATTTTAGTGTATCCACAATATTTTTTCACTTATGATATACTTAATGCTAAAATTGAGCCAGTAAATCATGATTTATATGTTAGTCCAGATGGAGATAATACAAACAGTGGGTTAAGTGAAAATGAGCCATTAAAAAATATATCATTTGCTCTAATGGAAATTGCTTCTGATAGCACATATCCCAATACTATCTTTCTATCTAATGGTATCTATTCTTCTAGTTTGACAGATGAAAAGTTTTCTTTCAATTGTCGAAGTTATATTTCAATTATTGGAGAAGATGAAGAAAATACAATATTGGATGCTGAAAATTTAAGTAATGTCTTTTATGTATGTAATGATAATAATTTTTTTATTGAGAATTTAACTATTCAAAATGGAAATATTTATCTTGGAGGAGGGATATATTTTTATACAGATTCAAATCCTACTATAAAAAATGTTACACTTAAGAATAATACAGGTGGCGCTATTTATTGTAGAAATAATTGTAATCCTATATTTGAAAATGTAAAGATTAAAAGCTCTCCCATTCCAGTTGAAGATGTGGCAATTTCTTTATATTTAAACTGTAATCCTGCTTTTATAAATTCCATCATAGAAGATAATTACAATGTGAATGGCGGAACAGGAGCTATCTACTGTAATGGAAACTCCAATCCAATATTGATTAATACAAAGATTATCAACAATAAAGGTCTTGGTGCTAGTGGAATAACAGTTTATAATGGCTCAGAAGATGAAGGACCTATTTTAATAAATTGTACAATATGTAATAACCTACATTGCGATGATGGGACAATAAGGCAGTTATTTAATACAAATCTTACACTTATAAATTGTATTTTAAGGAATTATGCACAAGATGAAATTTATTTCAATGCTCAGGGTGGACCAGACACAGTTACCATATCCTACACCAACATTGATGGTGGAATCGGTGCAATAAATACCAATAACAATGGCACAATCAACTGGCTGGAAGGCAATATAGATGCAGACCCGATGTTTGTAGATACTCTCAATAATAACTATCAACTTTTGCAAGGTTCTCCTTGCATAGACGCTGGCACTCCAGATACAACTGGTCTAAACTTACCAGAAACAGATTTAGCTGGCAATCCAAGAATATACAACGGCAGAATAGATATAGGAGCTTATGAATGGCAAGGACAGGGAATAGAACAACCAGATACTTCATTTATCAACAAATTATATCTTTTCCAGAATAAACCTAATCCATTCAGTTCATCTACAACAATAACATTTATTTCAGCAAATTATGAAAGATTGAAAGATTACAAATTATCCATTTACAATGCAAAAGGACAACTTGTAAGAACATATAATGGGGAAAAACACAATTTCTGGGTAAAGACAGATATAGTCTGGGATGGTACTGGTGAGGATGGGCATAAAGTCCCGAGCGGAGTATATTTCTACAAACTTATTTATGGAAATAACTCTGTGACAAGGAAGATGATTTTTATGAGGTAGTTCTGCACAATAATTATTTTTATGTTTTTTTCTTATATCTCAATTAATTATGAATTAAACTTCTATACTCATATTTATCAAAAACTTTCTCAAAACAATCCTATACGATGGAAGGTAGGCTTTTCTATAAATTTCAGAGTGAGGGATATGGGGAAAACTATTTTTTTGTAGAAATTCTGTAAATTCTTTCCAGGTGGAATAACTTAAGAAATGGGGTTCACCACCAGAAAAGATTTGTCCCACCTGAACCCAAACTTTTCGCAATTTTGATTTATCAGGCTTTATTATCTTTGCAGTTTCCTTTATTGCAGAAAAAAGTTTCTGGGCATCACCTATTTTTTCTTGGAAGGCATTCAGATTCACCCGCACTAAATCATTATCCAATCCAATATCAATAAAAAGATTTTTCGCTTTTCCAGAACTTTTCTCCATCTCATTTTTCAAAGATCGAAATGCAACTGCCTCATCTTCCAGAAGATGTCCAGGTCCCATAACAGATTGGTAAATAAGTTTGTATAAATCCTCAATTTGCATTTTGGGATATAGTTGAAAATGGCAATTTATAAGACTTTTTAGTTTTGATTTCACAAATCAAAAAAAAGTTTTTGAATTAAATTTGACAAGAAAAAGATAGTTCTTTTATGTTTCATAAAAATTAAACTTGGAGTCCTTGACTCTGTCAAAGTAATGCTGATAGGCTCACCTACTCCATAAAAACATTTTAGGAGATGAAATGCAGTTTAGAATAGAATTGAATAAATTATTACAAAATCATCCAGGTGTATTGAATAATCTGCCGAGAAAAAACCTAATCAGACAATCAGTTGAAAATAAAGAAGCGATTGTTTCAGCGAATGGTGCACTCGCAACCTGGACTCCTCCAGAATCTACTGGCAGAAGTCCCAAAGATACCCTCATTGTGAAAAGAACTGAAAGTGAAGCCAATATTGATTGGGATTCTCCGAATAATATTCCACTTGAGCCAGAAACTTTTGATATGGTTATAGAAGATGCATTGAATACTATAAAACAAAAAAAGCATATATATATAACTGACCGCGTTCTGGGAGCGGATGTCTCTTATGCGTTGCCTACCAAAACTATTACAGATAAAGCGCTTACTGCTCTGTTTACAGAAAATATGTTCAGACCCGTTCCAGCAGATATACGAGAAAGTGTATTTGCAAAAAGAGAATTTACTTTAATTGTTTTCCCGTATGACAAACTGAATTCTAAAAAGTATAAAGGCAGATTAAGAGTTTTGCCAGATGGCAGCACATCTAATATGATTATTGCTATGGATTATGACAGAAGAATAGGTATAATTTTTGGCTCGGCTTATGGTGGCAGTGTGAAAAAACTTATGTTTACAGTAATGAATTATTATTTGCCTGGAGAAGGCATTTTACCATTGCACTGTTCCGCTAATGAAGGTAAAAGTGGTGATTCTGCTCTTCTTTTAGGACTTTCTGGAACTGGCAAGACATCTCTATCTGCTGACCCGAGAAGAGCTCTTCTGGGAGATGATGAACATGGATGGAGCGATAACGGAATTGCGAATTTTGAAAATGGCTGCTATGCAAAATTGATAAACCTTAATCCAAAAAAAGAAACTGAAATTTTTAATGCAGTATTTCACGATGCTGTCTATCTTGAGCATGGAGCAATTATTGAGAATTGTATGATGTATCCTGATGGAACTTTTGATGTTGATGATGAACGGTTAACTCCAAATTCACGCGGTTCTTATCCATTAACTTTTCTAAGTAATATAAAACAATTATCTAAATCTGGACATCCCAAAACAATACTTTTTCTAACTGCTGATGCAAATGGAGTTTTGCCCCCTGTTTCAAAATTAAATCCAGAACAGGCAATGCTCTGGTTCTTAATGGGATATACAAGTAAACTCGCTGGAACTGAAACAGGGATTGTAGAACCAGTGACAACCTTTTCCAGATTTTTTGGTGAACCATTTATGCCAAGAAATCCTGATGTGTATGCATCTATGTTAGGTGATAAAATGAAGAAATACAGAACACAGGTATATTTGGTAAATACAGGCTGGAGCGGTGGACCGTATGGAGAGGGTTCAAGGATGGATATTAATCTTACAAGAAGTTTGGTTAATGCAGCTTTAACAGGTTTATTGAAAAATGTTGAATATGGGGAAGATAAGGTATTCCACTTGCTCGTTCCTAAATCGTGTTCTGGAGTCCCCCCAGAAATATTAAATCCAAAAAGTACCTGGTCTGATAAAGATGCATATAATGAACGAGCAAAAAAATTAGCCGCTGAATTTTCTGCTCATTTTGATAAAGCATACGGAAATAAGAGTATAAATCAGAAAGTAATTAAACAATGTCCTGGAAAATAGAAAAAATTTAGTTTAGTGTAAAACCCCAGAATTTAAATTCTGGGGTTTTTTAGGATTTTATTTGAAAATGCTGCAGCTAATCATTTATTGATTCTTCTGTTTTCTCTATCTTTTTTGGCTCAATTGGATTTTCTGCCCTCAACCAAGTTTGAGTGCGTCCTATAAATGAAAATCCAATAAATCCACGGACAAGTAGTTTCTCACCATTTTCAATAACTCTGATTTTGCATTTATAGGTTTTTCCTTTTTTAGGATCAAGGATATGTCCACCAGTCCACCATTTCCCTTTGTCTTTTAAACCCCACATAATTCTTGCTCCAAGAATTGGCTTGCCTTCTAACTCGCCAGAACCTTTCGCACAAGTTGGATTTTGTTCCTCATCTGGCTTGCGGAATAATTTAACCACTTTTCCGTATAGTTTGTCATTTTCCATCCATATTTTTACAATGGATTTTACTTCACCTGTTTCATCATCAATAGTTTTCCAGTAACCGATTGGTGATAAATTTTCTGCGAATAAACTCACAGTTGCAAAACATAAAATAACTGTAAGTATTATAATTGATTTGATACCTGACATTTTTACACTCCTTCCTTATTTTTTTATTTTGCAGAAACTTAATTTTTTATCTTGGAAATACCGTGTCAATATTCCCGAAAAAATAAAAAGCATCACTTTCTTAAAGATGCTTTGGAAAATATTGCTTTCGGTATTTCCACATCAAACTCAATGGAATCTATGATAAATTCTGTTCCTTTGCCTTTTTTTAGAACATCTTTAAATATCATTCTTTTAGGATACCAGCGTTTCCCTATCTTGAAGACTTCTTTTATCTCCGTGGTTTTAAGCAGTTTCCCGCTTTTCCCAAAACGCTCCTCTCGCAGTGGAAGATAACGTTCTTTATCTATCCACACCTTTTTGGTTTGATATGCTGCATCTTCCACCTTTGCGCTTAATAGAACGGCCCAGCACTCTCTTTCATTAATAATTTCTTCACCTGTAATTTCCGCATTATATATTTTAGTCAGTTCATTTTCTTCCATCATATCTTCATAGGAAAGATCGGAACCCATCACAGATTGACGCAGCATGTGACCGGATATTTGAATAATTCTATCTGAAGACGGATTGTATATCCACAGTTTATCTTTTAGTTTCAACATTTTTGTTCCTGCATCTCTGGGTGGAGAAAGATATTCGGAGAAAGACCTGTTTTCGCCTTCTGCCCAGGATTTTATCTCCATTGTTCTGCTTCCTCTTCTTCCGTGCACTATCATGCGTGAAGTTGATACTGCATTTCTGGAATACATATTATCATCTACTTTTCGGATAAGTTCATTCCCATCAGGAAATTCAGCATAAAGAAAATTTGTCATTAAAATAAAAAATAATAAAACCAACCATTGAAAAAGTTTAGCAGGAAGAAATATCTTATAAACCTTTTCAAGATAAATGTTCTTTTTCATGTTTCCAACTCCTTGAATAATTGTGCTGTATTTCGTTTATAAATTCCAATACCGGGTATCATTGCTCCAATTACAGAGGAAAGCACTCCGGGCAGGAAACCGATGTAATAACTCACCGGAGTTACTTGTGCCTTCATAGTTGTGCTCATTATCATCTTTGTATCCTTCATTAATGAGCTTATATCAATTCCGATATATTGCAGGATATAGGAAAATATCAGTCCTGTCGCCGTGCCTATCACAGTTCCCGCTATTCCCACAAATAGAGATTCTAATATCATTGAGCGATAAATATGACCTTTGCTTTCTCCGATAGCCAATCGCACTCCAATCTCTCCGTAGCGGCGAATACCGTTCATCAGACCGGAATTCCAGAGCACAAGCGACATCAAGAATACAAATATGAAAATGAACATACCCGATCTTTCATTGATCATAGAAAGCATGATCTCAAGATTATTCTGAGAAATTAAAGGCAGCATTACAGGTGAGAATTCATCTTTTTCATCCATAAATTTCTTATTGAAATTATCAGCTATGATCATCGTTTGTTCTTGGTTGTATAGGGGCAGGAATCCCAAAATCTCACTGGCAGCATTTTCCATATCCAGTAGTAATTGTGCATCTGAAATATCGGTTATCACAGCTCCGCGGTCCATTCCCATTATTCCAAAAATAACAGTTCCGCTCACCGTGAAATTCTGCATTGCCATAGAACCGTACATGGTAGAACTGATTATTGTAACTTTGTCGTTGAGCTTAATTCCGAGTTTTTCTGTCAGTTCATAGCTGATGAGGATCTCCCCGCTTTTTTGAGGAAGTTTCCCAGTATAGATTGCTTTATCCAGGTTTAGAAGTTCAAGTTCTTTTGAATTTGAGAACAGGTCAACTGCCATTCCCATTACTTCGCCCTGCTCTTTGGTCTCGCCTTTTTCATCGGGCAGGTCCAGCAGACCTCCAAAATAGATGCGTGGCAGCCAGGTCATTTCCGGGTATTCTTTCTGTAGTTCAGCTTCCATTTCTTTGATGCCGATAATACCCAGGTCAAAAGGTTTCTGGTCTATCATTTCATGATAAGCTCTTGTAATTATTTTAACATGACCCGTATCAAAACGGGCATTTTCCTGAATCGTCATCGTGAGATAACCCATAAGCCAGCTGTAAACTACTACCGTTAACATCACTCCGGCAGAGATGATCAGAATAGGGAAAAAGCTCCTGGTGCGATCTCTTAGAAGTCCTTTTGTTAAAAATTTAAACATTGTTTTATCCTTTTTTACCATGTTGGTTCAACCATCCTGGTTGAACCATTAGTTTCTCTTCAACACCGTCTCGGTGTTGTATATCGTACCTGTAACATTTTCTTTTTCCCGACCGATACGGTCGGCTTTAACATTTCATTCAACCGGGACGGTTGAACGAGCGAACTCCCTCTCCTTGCAGGAGAGGGTTGGGGTGAGGTTTCATTTTGTCATCTTTCCACGCAGGGCGTCGGTCGGTTTCAGTTTCGCTATCTTTCTGGTAGGAAGAAAACTAACTATGGTTGTTGTTATCAGTACCAGAATTATCGTTCCAACCACCAGCTTCCAGCCATAAACCGGATATAAAGCATTCTCTAATCCGCTCAAGCCGAATTCTGCAGCATCAACCCCGATATTCATTCCTACTTTTTGGAAGTGTTTCAAAAGGGGAATTCCATAAATGGCACCGAGAAGAATTGCCAGAATTGCATGTAAAGAGCCTTCTAAAGTAAATAGTCTGATTATTTTAGAGCGACTCATTCCAAGAGCCATCATAGTTCCCATTTCTTTTCTGCGTCGGAAAATTGCCAGTATCTGTGTATCAAAAATCGCTATCATTGCCAGAAAAAGAAGCAACAGATACATAATTGAAGAACCGATGGTTTTTGCTTGTATCATAGAATTCAGGTCTTGCAAAAGGAAGTTAATATCTTTGCGTTCCCAGTCAGCAAGTTCTGGAGCGAAATCTTCACTCTTTACCACAATTATGGAAGCTTCCCCTGGTAATCCCAGCATATTCTGCAGAGTGTTCAATGGAATCCATATCTGGTTGTTTTCCACTGTAAGCACGGTTGTTTCAAAAATATGAACTATCCTCACATCCACAGCATCAAAAGCACCGTGTTTATCTCGCCAGCGCACAGTAACAAAATCTCCTTGCTGTAGTTTCAAATTATCTGCCATCCGTTTTCCGATAATGCATTCTAATTGATTATCATTTTCACTTATGTATTTTGTTGGAATCTTAAGCAACTTCTGAGCAGGATTGATACCTTTCAAAATAATGCTGCGCATTCTACCATCAGGATAGATGGTTGCAGGTGCAAGAAGAATTGGAATAGCTTCCTCTCGTTCAATTTCATTGACTAATTCTTTCGGAATAGGAGCATGGCTGTCTTCATAAGAAAATGGATCGTAAGGATCATAATTCTGCTGCCAGTATTGTCCGCCGCCGATATCCCATTCTTGGATTTCCCTGGAAGCATCGTCTTTCCAACCAATGAAAAATCCCTGCAGAGAGATAATTCCAAAATAAGCAAGTGAAAGTATGAATATGTTCAACCATGTACGGAAACCTGCACCGATAATATTTTTATAAGCGAGTTTGATTATCATAATCATCCTCCATTCACTATTTCGTCTTTATCCACTTTTCCATCCAGAAGTGAAATTTTTCTTCTTAGATATTTAATCACTTTGGCATCATGTGTTGCAAAAATGAAAGTGGTTCCTAACTCTTTATTGATTTTTTTCATAGTCTTTAATATATGATGAGAATTCTCTGCATCCAGATTGGCGGTTGGCTCATCTGCCAGAACAAGGTCCGGTTTTTTTACTATAGCCCTGGCTATTGCCACTCGCTGGCATTCTCCACCAGAAAGCTGTGCAGGTTTTGATTTTACTTTATCTGATAATCCAAGCCATTCAAGTGCATTATCAACGGCTTTCTTGCGTTTGGGTGCAGCCATTCCTAGTAGCAATAATGGGAATTCAACATTTTCAAAAACCGTATAAACCGGAAGGAGATTATAGGTTTGAAAAATAAAACCGATATGTTCGCTCCTTAACTTTGCAGCTTTTTTAGCTGAAAGTTTATCAACAGAATTTCCCATAACACAGACATTTCCTTCACTTTGCGTATCCAGTGAACCGATGATATTTAAGAGTGTTGTTTTCCCTGAACCACTTGGTCCAACTATTCCTGTGAATTCACTTTTTGAAAATTCCAGATTGATATTTTTCAATGCGGTAAATTTTCCTCCACCCATCGGGTAATGCTTTGTCATATTTTGGATTTTGATAAGTCCGTTTTTCATATTCACCTCATTTTTTTAGCCACCTGCCTTTTTTTCTAGAGTCGTTGTCTCTTCGTTCCTTACGACTCGAAATTAGAATCCTAAAAATTATAAACCACCATCACTTGAACTGATTTACCATCCATTGATGTTTGATTTGCACTTAAATTGCTGATTTCAGGATTCCAGAATAAATTCAAATAAATACTCCAATAATCAAAATTAAGCTGGTAGGAAAGATATCTATAAAAATTTCTATTCTTCCAGTCATAAATTAGAATAGTAGAAATATTATCTAATAAACCAATTGGGTAATTCAACGAGATTGCAGTAGAATTTGTTTCATAATTACTTTTAAGTACTTTTGAAGAATTTGAGTAAATAAAATGTTCACAAAGTATGCATAATCCATTTCCAAAAGGGATTGAATAATCCGCTCCGATTGTCAGGAATTTTTCCCAGTTTGGAGTAAATTCATTTTTGCTGTATTTAGATGCAACTGCTTCAATCCATAATCCTATCTCAAAATCCCAACGGGCATCAAACCCGAATCTGTTTTCAAAAGTATTATCAACTTCCAGTTCTCGGTGATGATAGGAAAGAGCTGCTTCACAGAATTCAAAAGGATATTGGATTCTGCCACCGAACTCTAAACTGTTTTCTTTTGATGTAAGTTTTTCCAACCCTTTTAGCTCATCTTTCGCATAGATTCCCCAGAACCAGACATTTGCATTGTTAAGGAAATAATACCTGAATAAAGCTGCTCGCACTGCTTCCGTTTCTTCCTGGGGGTTTCGGGGATCAATAGTGTCAAACCATTTGAGAGAGCGAAGAAGCTGAGCAGGACCAAAATTGATCTTCTGTAAACCAATCCGTGCTTCCAGCTGATTAGTTGAATATCTCATCCATCCACGATAAATTTCAGCATCCTTATCCTCAAAGGATATTGAATCATTCTTTCTATATTCAAAAGAAAAATTAGCAATAGTTTCAAAGTCAATCCCGAATTTTTCTTTTTGTATCATATTCAATGAAATCGTCGGTTTATATTGAACTCCAAGATGATACTTTTGAGAGCTGGATTCATCAAATATTGTTGCCCAACTCCAGAAGTCGTTCTTAAATTTGAAAACCTCTGCCTGGATTTGAGAGCAAAGTAAAATCAACAGAAAGAATATTTTAACTTTCATCTGGAAATCACCTTTAAGTTATATGGAGTAGCCGAGTCCCTCGGCTATATTCGGCAAGAGACTTGCCGACTCCAAATAGTCTTCAAATTTTCATGATCCTTTCAGGCTCGGCGCCCAGACGGATGCGTCCCGACCTGTTTTCGGGACATATATGTTTCATTATATTTTTCCATAATTGCATCAATAATTTGTTCATCAAATATCTTTATAGAACCTTCCGGAGCGCCCAATATTCTTTGGACAGACATCTGATATAAATTCAAATGCCTTTGAAACTCATTGATGTTATCAGGATTTTCATCCAGGCTCATCATTAATTTTGCATTATATTCTCCCATGGAGGTTCCAAAAAGCAGGATGATACGGGCGGTTTCTACAGGATATTCTATATCAAATGAACCTTCGTTTTTCCCCTGTTCGAATATCTTACTCAACAAAGGAAGTGTTGTTTCCACAGCCCTTTTGTTCATCTTGTAACGCAGAAGTAAATTCTTATCATTGTAGAGGGTATTTATAAGTGTTTTTATCAAACTTATGTTTTCAGCTTTATACATACCTGCCTGACGATAGAATTCATTTAATTTTGTAATCGCATCCAATGAATTATTATTTACTACTGGTTCTAATTTGCTAATAATTTCTTTTGTGAATTCTTCAACAATACTATCTAAAAGGTCTTCTTTGGATTTGAAATAATAATAGAAAGTGCCTTTGGAAATCCCAATCGTTTCAATGATGAAATTGACTGAGGTTTTTTCATATCCTTTTTGATAGAAAAGTGATTGAGCTGTATCCACTATTTCTTTTTTTCTTTCTTCATATTTTTTAATTATTCTAACCATATTTTCTCCTTAAAGCCTTATAAATAAACTAAACCCTCGGTCTACACCAACCGTCAGTCTAAATACTTTTAATATAATTTTTATTGTCAAGTTTTTAGCGATTTTTAAAAATGTCTCAAAAATAAAAAATAAGAAAATAAATATTGTATGAAGTAAAAAAATAAAAACTAAAGCATAATGGAATATTCAAAATTAGGAAAATCATGAAAGAAAAAATTGAGATTTACAGAAACTTTATGAAATCCAATCATAAACAATTTAAAGGAACAACTGACCAACAAAGAAATTTGCCACCTCCTCCTTTACAAAAACCTTATGATAAAAATGGAAGAATTATCAACTTACCCGAAGTTGATAAAAATATTTTAAAAAAGAATGACCTTTATAAATGCTTAAAAGAAAGAAGAAGCATTAGACAATATTCAGATAAACCCTTATCTTTAGAAGAATTATCCTTTTTATTATGGGCAACTCAAGGTGTTGAGAAAATCATCAGAGATGGTTATGCAACCCTCCGACCAGTTCCATCTGCAGGCGCCAGGCATCCTTTTGAAACATACCTTGCTGTAAATAGAGTAAGTGAACTTGATAAAGGCGTTTATCGCTATCTTCCTTTAACTCACCAATTGTTATTCCTTTTTGATAAAGATAATATGCCAAAGGAACTCAATAAAGCAGTATTCAGCCAGAACTTTGTTGGCGAAAGTGCAGTAGTATTTATATGGAGTTGCATTCCATACAGAGGAGAATGGAGATATAGTATCCTTGCTCATAAAGCAATGCTCCTTGATGCTGGACATATCTGTCAAAACCTCTATCTTGCCTGTGAAGCGATTAGATGTGGAACTTGTGCTATTGCTGCTTATGATCAAGATGCAATAGATAATTTCTTAAAATTGGATGGAAATGATGAATATGTTGTTTATCTTGCACCTGTAGGAAGGAAAATATAACTTTAATAAATTAACAAAAAACTATTAAAAAAGGAATCATAATATGATTTATCCAAATTACAAAAATGGAAGTATAGTAAATTTGATGAGTAGTATAACTTCTGCTTGTGGTGACAAACCAATGTATGAACCACTTGATTCAATAGATTCAACCGAGCTATCAAAATCAAAAAATATTCTTTTAGTTGTTATTGACGGTTTGGGCTATGAATATTTAATGGCTAATGGTGAAGGGTCAATTTTTTCTGAATACTTACATGATAAGTTAACCGCTGTATATCCTTCAACAACTGCAGCGAGCATTACTTCATTTCTAACTGGTGTTGCTCCACAGCAGCACGCTATTACCGGCTGGTTTGTATACTTAAAAGAATTAGGCACAATTTCAGCAATATTACCATTCATACCAAGATACGGAGGAAATCCATTTAACTCTAATGAAATAAATACAGCAATGATATTTTATCAAAGTAATCTATTTAAAAATATAAATAGAAAATCTTATGTTGTAACAAAGAAAGAATTAATTAATTCAGCTTATAATAAAACATACAACAAAGAACCTAAAATGTGTTTATACAAAAATAGCATTAAAGATTTTATCAAAAAAGTCAAGAAAGCACTAAAATATAATAATGAGAAAAAATTTATATACGCATACTGGCCGGAATTTGATTACCTTTCTCATCAGTTTGGGGCAAACAGCAATGAAGTTAAGGAACATTTCAAAGAATTAGATGTTAAGTTTTCAAATTTATTGAAATCAATACATAATACTGATACAAGCATTCTAATCACTGCTGACCATGGTTTCATTGATACAAATGAATCAAAAACGATATATTTAAAGGACCACCCAGAACTTGCAAAAACGCTCACACTACCATTATCAGGTGATGCACGAAATGCATATTGTTATGTAAGACCATCAAAAACAGAAGAATTTGAAAATTACATTTTAAATAATTTGAATTATGCTTGCCAATTATATAAAAGTGAAGATCTGATTAAGAAGAACTTCTTTGGACTTTATGAACCAAATAAAAAATTATTTGATAGGATTGGTGATTATACATTAATAATGAAGGAAAATTATATTATTAAAGATTTTGTCCTGGGTGAAGAAGAAAAATCCCTTATCGGATATCACGGTGGAATGAGTAAGGAAGAGATGTTTGTGCCGTTGATTGTTATCAAAACCTGAATACTCAATATTATGAATATTGAATATCGAACAATGAATGATGAATGACGAATTAAGACAAAAAATTCTAAAATTGACAAAATAATTCGTAACTTTCAATTATTAACCCATAATTAAAAAAATTGGAGGATGGTGTGAAAATGAATTTTATATTTAGTAGTTTCTTCTGGGGCTTTATTATTGTTCTGCTTGGTTTAAGTATTTTAATTAAAGCAATATTTCATATTAGAATTCCCTTTTTCTCAATTGTCTTTGCTTTTATTTTTATTTACATTGGATTAAGAATCCTGTTTGGAACTTTTGGAATTAGAACAAGCCATAATACTATTATCTTCAGTGATTCTACTGTTAAGGCAAGAAATTATGACAATCATTATAATGTTGTTTTTGGAAAAGGGATTATAGACCTATCTGACATATCTCTAACAGACCAAAATATTCAAGTGGAAGTAAACACTGTTTTTGGTGAAGGAATAATAGAAATCAATCCCGAAATTCCAACAATAATTAAAATAAATTCAGTTTTTGCGGGTGCAAGATTGCCAGAAGGTAGTGTGGCTGCTTTAGGTTCATCAGAATATAAAACAAAAAGTTTTGATGAAAGTAAAAGCTATCTTAAAATTAAAGCAGATGTTGTTTTTGGCGAATTGAAAATTATTGAACATTCGCAGTAAACTTTGCAAACTCTTATACATAACTTACCAAAATATATGGGGGGGTGTCTCGGCACCTTGGGAGCGACTCTGTCATCTTCTTAATCCAGGGACTCGGATACTCCAAATAACTTAAAAAAAGGAGTTTGAATGTTATCTTTTAAAAATTGCAATGAAGTTCTTGATTTCATCAAAAATAATAATATTGATTTCATATCTTTTTATATTACTGATATTGAAGGCAGATTAAGAAATGTAACTATTCCGAGTAATAATTTTTCAGAACAAATAATGAAATATGGAATAGGTTTTGATGCGTCAAATTTTGGATATGCAAAAGTTGAACAATCTGATATGATATTCGAACCAGACCTTAATTTTGCATTTGAAGATCCGGTAAATGAAGAATCTAAAATTCTTTACTTTTTTTGTAATATATACGATACAAAAACAGGTAAAAGATTAGAACATGATTTACGACATATTGTAAGGAAAGCTTTAAATATATTAAAGAATGATGGAATTGCTGATGAAATGAAAGTTCTTATGGAAATGGAATTCAATGTACTTGATGATCTATACAGCACATTAAATAATAGAGAAGTATCTTATCGTTTGGAAAGCAGTGAAATGGCAAGCCCACCTCAAGGAGAAGAATTCTATAGATTAGCAAAAAATCGTGGATATTTCCGCTCAGAACCAAATGACCATATATTTAAAATAAGAAATGAAATTGTTAATACTTTGCAAAAAATAGGATTAAATGTAAAATATCATCATCACGAAGTAGGCTGTGCTCAAGGCGAGATTGAATTCAAATTTATGCCAATACAATTAGCCACTGATGCGAATGTCTTGATAAAAAATATATGTCATAGAATCGCTAATAAGCACAATAAGATAATCACATTCTTGCCAAAAATTATTCCAGGTGAAGCTGGTAATGGTATGCATTTACATATGTTCTTATTAAAAGATGGAAAGAACATTTTCAATGATGATAATGGACTCTATAAATTAAGCAAAACTGCATTATATTTCATTGGAGGAATTCTTAAACATGCACCTTCGTTATCAGCATTAACAAATCCCACAACAAACTCATACAGAAGGCTAATTGCTGGATTGGAAGCTCCATCAAAAGCAGTTTTTGCAGAAGGAAACCGTTCTGCCGCTATCCGTATCCCGGCTTATGTAAAAAATCCAGAAGAAAGACGATTTGAATACAGACCTACAGATGCAACCTGTAATCCATACCTTGCATTCTCAGCTATCATAATGGCTGGTATAGATGGTGTAAGAAATAAAATAGACCCTGTAAAAGAAGGTTTTGGCCCGCTTGAGACAAATCTATACAATCTTTCAAAAGAGCAATTGAATAAAATACCCTCCTTCCCAGAATCACTTGAAACAGCATTACAAAATCTTGAGCTTGATAATAATTACCTTACTTATGGAAGTGTATTTACAGATTTATTACTTCAGAAATGGATTGAATCAAGAAGGAAGGATATTAATGATATGCGAAAAGTGCCCCATCCATGGGAAATTGCACGATATTATGACCTTTAGAGAAAATTCAAAATAAATTGAAATAGTAAATATACATTCCCATTTTGTTCAAATGTTATTTGTATTAACACTGATGGAATAATTGAGATAGATTGTTTTTATTAATACCCTGATTTATCTAAGGTAAAAGGAATCAAGAGGCGACAATCATTTTAATTTTATTTGTAAACCGTTGAAATGGTTAGGTTTTATGACTCATTTTATTTACACCCAATTGAAATTGGGTGCTATTCCTAATTCCATAAATTTTTGGAATAAGAATAGAATTAGCACCACAATTTATTGTGGTGGATAAGAGTTAAACACACATATCCTACAACCATTTTAATGGTTTCCATAAACAGTTGAAACGATGTAGAAAGAAAACATTTCCCTTAACCCTAATGAATTCTGGAGTTAACGAGAAGTTAAGTTCAGATAAGTTGTGATTAGTTTTCAGCCTACTTATCAGAATTTATCTATTTTGCAGATTCTATTAATACATATTAAAAATTACTTAAGGAGTAAATTATGCACGAATGGGCATTAGCGGATGCTGTTATTACAACCACCTTAAAGGTTGCAGAAAATGAAGGATTAAAAGAAATATCTGAAATTATTGTCAAAATCGGAGAATTGCAAACCATTGATACTGAAATTTTTAACTTCGCTTTAAAAGAAGTGATGCAGCCTCAAAAAAAACTATTGGAAAATGCAAAAATAAAAATAAAATCCGAAAAAGCTATTCTTAAATGCAAAGTATGTAAACATGAATGGTTATTTAAAAATGCAGTAAAAAATTTATCGGAAGATGAAACAGAATCACTTCATTTCATTCCAGAAACTGCCCATGTTTATCTCAGATGTCCAAAATGTAATAGTCCTGATTTTGAAATTATACAAGGACGAGGAATCTGGATTGATTCAATATCAGGTGAGAGGTGAAAGAAATGGACCCAAGAATAGAAGTTATTGATAAAAGATTAAAAGATGTTAAACGAATAATCGCTGTAGCAGGTGGAAAAGGCGGAATCGGGAAAAGCTCTGTTGCATCAACTCTGGCACTAATTTTATCAAAGATGGGGCATAAGGTAGGTTTGTTTGATCTGGATTTTTCCGGACCTTCATCACATATAATTTTAGGCATAAAAGATTATGAATTCCCAAAAGAAGACAAAGGAATTGTGCCATCAGAATATTATGGAATCAAATTTTTATCCATCATTAGCTTTTCTGAAGAAAATCCTTCGCCATTAAGAGGGATTGATATCTCAAATGCGGTTATTGAATTACTCGCAATTACCCAGTGGGGTTCTCTTGATTACTTAATTATAGATATGCCACCCGGAATCGGTGATGCAACTCTTGATATAATCAGAATAATAAAAAGAGCAGAATTTATCGTTATTACTACCCCTTCAAAACTATCAATTCAAACAGTAAAAAAATCCTTGCAACTCCTTTTGGAATTGAAAGTCCCAATAATTGGTGTCATAGAAAATATGTTAGACCGAAGTGTATATCCCAATTCACCCTTCGTAGTACTACGGAGAACGGGTAAATCGAGAAAGTTTACAAAAAGCTTATCTATAAAAGAACAGGTGAAAGCTTTTAATATTCCTTTTTTAGGTGAAATATATTTTGATAAAGATTTTGAAGATTCAATTGGAAATGTTAATAAACTTTATAATACAAGCTTTGCACAAAGTTTGAAAAGAATTGTATTAAAAATACTCCAGAATTACCCAACAAAATGAAGGTTAATGGCAAAGATAAAGAGATAAAGAAGTTGATCCCACTTCGCTAAGATTTACACTCCATAGTCTTTATGAAGGAATGCTTCGTAGGATAAATCCTACTTCGCTAATCCCGATGTATCGTATATAACCCGAGTCGGGTTTCGTTATAAAAATTTTGACATTGAAAAATAGATATTCCCCTGAGCCGTCATGGACCATTCCATGACGGTCGTATAATTGAAAAATAGATATTGATAAAAATTTTATTAACTTTAAATAACATCTTCAATATGAAAGGAGACAACTATGAAGAAAAGAAGTTATTTAATACTATTCTTACTTTTCATTCCAGCTTTTCTCTTTGCTGAATGGAGCAATAATCCTGCAGAAAATTTCGCTGTATGTGACCTCACCGGTTCACAAGCTCTCCCAAAAATCGCAACGAGTTCAACTGGAGATACTTATATTTCCTGGTTTTCCAATGAAACTGGAAATTATGATGCTCGCTTACAACGATTTGATGTTCGTGGAGATGAACTCTGGGCTCATAATGGAATACTTATTAGCAATCATCCCTCAATGAGTTGGCTTACCGACTGGGATATGACAGTTGACAATGCCAATCATGCAATCCTAACATTTCAGGATATTAGAAATGGTGGAAACAATAATATTTATGCTTATCGTATCTCACCAGAAGGTGATTTCGTATGGGGTGCTGATGGCTTAGAACTTTCCAACAGCACCGCTTTTGATGTCTCCCCAAAAGTGACAGTTACTAATTCAGGAAATACAGTTATTGCATGGCAGTCTGACGATGTTATTATTATGCAAAAGATTTCTCCAGAAGGAACTCTACTTTGGGGTCCAAGTGGAATTACTTTAAGTTGTGAAAATACATATTCCTGGCCTCAACTTATGCCAGTTGGAAGAGATAATGTTATAATGAAATTTTTTGAAGATACAGGCGTATATCCAATGATGACCCGTCATGTTTTAGCACAAAAATTCAATGCTAATGGCACACAATATGCTCGTGCTGAGTTTACTCTAACTGATACATTCTATACAGCTAATATGCTTTTCTATAAAATTTCAAAAGCAAGTCTTATTTCTCAGGATATTATTGAAACTCCGAGACGCGATATTGCTGAATATGTAATGGTAATTGAAGGTAACCCAATTAGATTTTATAGCTGCCATCTAAAATCATCGCAAGGTT
Organism: Candidatus Cloacimonadota bacterium; assembly: GCA_034722995.1. Taxonomy (NCBI): domain Bacteria; kingdom Pseudomonadati; phylum Candidatus Cloacimonadota; species Candidatus Cloacimonadota bacterium. Next base: position 76,342 of record JAYEOL010000015.1, read on the forward strand.
CACAAAATGAGCAGAAAAGACTGGTAGAGATCACATGCTTAAGAAACCATCTTAACAATTTAGAACAAGGAACAGAATTCATAATTGTCGGAGATATGAATTTCTATACAAGTTCTGAACCAGCATATCAAAAGATAATTGCTGCTGATAGTTGCAACCTTGGAAGAGGTCAGGACTTATCTGACCAGGTTGGAAACTGGCATAATAATTATACTTTTCGAGAAGTCCACTCACAATCTTCAAGGGTAAACTTTTTTGGAGGTGGAGTTGGCGGTGGATTAGATGACAGGTTTGGTTTTATCTTTACTTCTTATGAAATTAATAATGACAATGGAATTGAATATATAGATAGCACCCTCACATATTTTGGTAATGATGGTAATCATTTTAATCAATCTATTAATGACAGCACTAATGCAGCAGTTCCCGATAGTGTTGCGGATGCACTTTATTATGCTTCTGACCATCTCCCAGTGTTAGCTGATTTTGTTAGTTTGGATACACTATACACAATTGATGAAAGGTGCAATCCAAACTCTGGACTTTCTTTAGAAGCCTTCCCAAATCCTTTTCGTAATGATATCAGAATTGAACTTTACTATAATAATTATAATTTGACAAAAATTTCAAAAGTCAATATTTATAACGTTAAAGGGCAACTCATTAAGCAATTCAAAATGCAAAAGAGAAAATTCAAAATGAACATAGTTGAATGGAATGGAAAAGACGATTTGAGGTACAAAGCAAAAAGTGGTATTTATTTCATAAAAATTATTGACGAAAAAAAATCAATAGGAATTAAACAAATTCTAAAATTAGAATAAAGAAATAATGTGGGGAAGTAGCTCAGTTGGGAGAGCGCAGCGTTCGCAATGCTGAGGCCGAGGGTTCAAACCCCTTCTTCTCCACCAAATTATTAAATATGGAGTGCTGAAATCCCGATATACCCGTTCTCCGTAGCATCCATTCTCCGTAGTACTACGAAGGATGAACTGCGAAGGGTGAATCAGGAAATATATCGTGAGAAAGAACTTTCAGCAATGAGGAAAAATTTAAAAGGAGAATAATATGTTAAACTATAATTCAAGATATAAAAAGCTATTAGCTTTTATGCTTTGCATAATTATCGCATTAACATTTGTAAATTGCAAGGAAAAAAAGTTAGATAGAGGAGAAACTATCTCTCCAATCAAAAAAGAAGAAGGAGACACGAAGATGGCAATAAAAATAACAAGTACTGCATTTGCAGAGGGTGAGATGATTCCAAAGAAATATAGTTGCGATGGAGAAGGAGTCTCACCAGTCTTAAAATGGGAAAATATTCCAGAAGATGCAAAGAGTCTGGTGCTTATAAGTGATGACCCGGATGCCCCTGCTGGAACCTGGGTACACTGGGTTGTTTATGATATGTCCCCAAACATCAACGAATTACCTGAAGACATACCACCCGTAGAGTTATTAGAAGATATTGAAGGACTCAATCTTGCTGGTAAACAAGGCATTAATAGTGCACACAAAATAGGCTACTACCCACCCTGTCCCCCTTCCGGAACACATCGCTACTTTTTCAAAGTTTATGCATTGGATACAATGTTGAATCTGAAATCTGGAGCATCAAAAAAAGAGATTGTAAGAGCAATGGAAGGTCATATTACAGCTCAAGGACAATTGATGGGAAAATATAAAAGATAAAACCGTAAAATCCTAACACATGAAATATTATCCCCGATTTACTCGGGGATAATTGGGGAGGGTTCACCCCAAATCAAAATACCCCTAAAAGATTTTTATAAGAAAAATGCTGAAAAAATTCAACTTATTTATTCAAAATAACCTCTAAATATTTATATGAAGATAAATAAAAGAAAGAAAATTTCTACTGAAAATCAGAGTTTGATTAATAAGTTTAAGTTTTACATAAAAGTAGAAAAAGGCTTAACAGAGAATAGTGTCAGCGCATATATTAGCGACATTGTGAATTTTGCATCGTTTATAAATGATGAGGATTTGAAAAAAGTCAATGCTCAAAAGGTTATAGAATTTCTTAATTATCTTTATAAGAACAAAGCTGAAGATACAACTGTTGCAAGGAAGCGAAGTTCACTCGCAAATTTTTATAAATTTCTTTTGGGAGAGGAATTAATTAATGAGCCAATATTTGAGAAATTTCCTGCTCCCAAAATTTCATTGAAACTTCCTGATGTTCTGTCTATTGAAGAGGTGAATACTCTTATTAATTCTGTCAAAACCAATGATAAATATGGCTTGCGTAACCGTGCTATGCTTGAGTTTCTATACTCAACAGGTGCAAGAATATCTGAAATGATACATTTAAGGATTAGTGATATTTTATGGAATGGAGGTTTGGTCAGGCTTTTTGGTAAAGGCAGAAAAGAGCGATATGTGCCAATATCAAACATCGCTCTGGAATATTGCCAGAAATATCTTAATGAAGCAAGAAATAAATTACTTAAGGAAAAACAAAGTAATATAATGTTTCTGAATAGATTTGGCAATAAATTAAGTAGAATGGGATGCTGGAAGATATTTGAGAAGTATGTAATGGAAGCTGGTATAAAGGCAAAGGTTTCTCCTCATACTTTGCGTCATTCCTTTGCAACTCATCTTTTAGAGGGTGGTGCTAATCTCCGAGTGGTACAGGCTCTTTTGGGTCATAGCAGTATAAGTACCACACAAATTTATACAAATATTGACAGAAAATATTTGAAAGAAATTCATTCGCTCTATCATCCAAGAGCATAAAAATAAAGAAGTCCCGAAAAGAATCGGGCCCCCGATTTATCGGGAAAAGGAGTATAAAACAATGAAACCCAAAAAGATTGCAATAATAATAGTGATTTTGCTTATGTCAGTCAGCTTTATTAACGCAAAAGAATTAACAGATAGAGAGATTCAGCAGATTGAATATGATGCCGGAACTGCTTACAATGAAGGTGTTGAATTATATAATTCCAAAGACTATCATGGAGCAATTGACAAATTCCTTATTTCATTAGAAAAGTACCAACAAATAGACACTGAAGAAAATCCAAAAACTGTCAGAATTAGTGAGTTATACAAAAATCTTTCTGTGCTATATAATATGACCAAACAATATGATAAGGCTATTGAATACTATAGCCTGAGATTACAGAGAGAACCTGAAAATCATAGAATTAATATATCATTAAGTACTCTTTATGAAAAGATTGGCAAGAAAGATAAAGCCTTACAGATTTTGATTGATTTCAATAAAAATTACAACCAATACAAAATAAAGTCTAAAATAGCACAAATTTATGAAGAGAGAAATGACATTCCCAATGCTATAAAATACTATTCAGAAGCATTTAATTTGAATAAAAAGAAGGTTGATATTCTTGGAAAAGTTGCATTATTCTACCATAAAATCGGGCAGGATACAAGTGCTATAAAGATTTACAATGACTATATTGCCACCAAACCAGAAGATTATATTTTAAAAAAAGTCTACAAAAATTTAGGTATTTTTTATCAAAATATGGGCAATATAGATGACGCAATCCTTGCTTTTGAAGAATCAGATAGCATAAAATTTGATAAAGAAGTTTGTCTGATTTTAGGTCAATTGTATTATGAAAGAGGAAATTATACTACGGCAAAACTCAATCTTGCAAAAGTGAAAGAAAAGGAACCAAATAATCCCCAGGCTCATTATTATTTAGGTTTAATATATCGTAAAGAAGGAAAAAATGCTGAAGCATTAGCTGAATTTGAAAAGATAAAGAATCACCACACATTAGGACCTGCAGCCAAACAACAGATAGAATTTATTAAGAAAAGCGAATAACTTTTTAGTGCGGAATGCGGAATGTGAGGTGCTGAATGCCAGCTCAAACGGGATTTGTTCCCCTCCCCGCGTCTGCGGGGATTGCGGGGACTGTTTTGAACATTATTTAATGTTGAGAGTTACTATTTTTTTATTTTGTTATTGTCAGAGCGTTGTAGTTCCCAATTCAGTTGTTGATTAGTTATTAAATTTTTTTATGAGATTTGCAAAATATGATAATCTTTATTTTTTTTGAGATATTAAAAATAAGTTTTGATTTACCTCATCCTCTAACTCCTTCTCCTAAAAGTAGAAGGAGAATTCTGGCTTCCTTTCCTTTTAGGAGAGGATTGAGGTGAGGTTAAAAAAAACATATATTTTGCAGAAAGCATATTTTTTTATTTAAGGAGAAATAAATGAGAAAGACAATCATTTCTGGCAACTGGAAGATGAATAAAACAGTTGAAGAAGCTAATGATTTTTTTCAAGGAATTTCAGATTGGGAAAAGAATTTTAAGCATAATAACCAGATTTTGATTTTTCCGCCAAATCTTTATATTCAAAACGCACTAAAGATCCTGAGTAAAAATAGTATAGATATTGGTGTGCAAAACATCTATTACAAAGACTTTGGCGCATATACCGGCGAGATTTCTCCAAAAATGATTTTATCAATCGGATGTAAATATTCATTAGTTGGACATTCTGAAAGAAGAAAGATTTTTCATGAAACAGATGAAGATATAAATCGCAAAGTAACATCACTTATCTCAAACGGGCTGAATGTTGTAATGTGTATTGGAGAAACAGAGGAACAGAGATTGGCAGAGAAAACAGAAAAAGTTTTGGAAAAGCAATTGAGTCTTGGCTTGAAGGATATTTCAGATAAAGATATGGAAAATATAGTTATTGCTTATGAGCCTGTGTGGGCAATTGGAACAGGTAAAACAGCCACTCCAGAAATTGCAGAGCAAGCTCATAAGTTCATAAGAGATTGGCTTTCGCAAAAGTTTGGAAAGAAGATTGCTGATGAAACATCAATTTTGTATGGTGGAAGTATCAAGGTTTCTAATATTGGAGAGTTGATAGCACAAGAGGATATTGATGGCGGATTGATTGGTGGTGCAAGTTTGAATCTGAATGATTTTAAGAAAATAATTGAAATTTCCGAAGATGGTCATAACGCTTCGCTGTCATAATGGCTAAAGCCGTCATTTGCTTCGCTGTCAAAAAGTTCGCTTTGCTCGCTGTCATTAAGTCATTCGCTCACTTCGTTCGCTGTCATAATGACTACTATTGACTATAAATGACGATTCGCCAGTTGGCGAATTATATGACATCCCGATTTACCTGTCCTGTGAAGTCTCCGTTTTCTATTTCACTGGGATCGGGGCAAATGACTATAAGGCAAAATATGTTAGACATTAAATTTATTAGAAAGAATCCGGAATTAGTGAAAAAGTGCATTATTGCAAAAGGAGAGAAAACTGATTTAGACGAAATTATGTATTTGGATTCTAAAAAGAGAACATTACAATTTGAGTATGATCAATATAAAGCTGATCAAAATAGATATTCAAAAGAAATTCCAAAGTTTAAAAAAAATGGAAAAGATGTATCAGACTTGATTCCTGAGTTGCAAGATACTGCTAAAAAAGTTAAAGAAACATCCAGAAAACTTACTAAAATTTCAGCAAAATTAGAATCAGAATTACTTAAAGTTCCGAATATCTTTGATGATAGCGTTCCAATCGGTAAAAGTGATGAGGATAATGTAGTAATAAAAGAGTATGGCAAAAAATCACAATTTGACTTTGAATCTCTTAATCATATTGAACTATCAGAGAAACTTCAATTGATTGATTTTAGGCACGCAGCAAAGATTGCTGGCAGTGGATTTGTATGTTATATAAATAAGGGAGCAAA